>MUGE01000221.1:0-3123 GCA_002900545.1 Thermoplasmata archaeon M11B2D
CATTGGATAGGTTTTCATTACAGATGTTTCGAGACATGATCCGTTCCTATGTCACTAGTGATACAGATCCGTTCTCTCGCTGGCCATCGGTTTCCTACTATGTTATGGGTGACGTCGATGACGCAAGAGCACCTGGAAATGAATGGAGATATGCCGATGATTGGCCAATCGCCGCCAATGAAACAAAATGGTATTTTCATAGTGACGATCTTTTATCGACAAAACTCCCTTCTTCTCATGATCCTCTCACCTATTCCTATGATCCAACAAATCCTGTTCCAACAATAGGGGGAAAGAATCTTTTTTCACCGGCAGGTCCCTATGACCAATGTTCTGTGGAAAATCGCTCTGATGTACTTGTCTTTACTAGTCCGTTGTTACAACAGCCGTTTGAGGCAACAGGTCCGGTGAAAGCACGGTTATTTGTCTCCTCTGATTGCCCTGATACAGATTTCACGGTGAAACTTACTGACGTGTACCCGGATGGACGTTCGATGTTCATTACAGACGGAATCCTGCGGATGCGCAATAGAAACGGGCAGGACCACTGGGATTTCATGCAACCTGGGGTTATCTATGAGGTCGAGGTCGATTTGTGGAGTACGTCATATATCTGGAATACAGGTCATCGGATCCGCGTCGAAGTCTCATCGTCAAACTACCCGCGATTTCTCAATAACCCAAACACAGCAGATGGCATTGGTAAGAACACCACAACTAACATCGCAAGAAACATGCTTTATGTTGATTCTAGCTTTCCATCGTGTATCATTCTTCCAGAACCCATCTCAGAAGGGATAACAAACAAAGCATTCCCCGTTTCTTTCACACCAAAAGCAAGGCTAAATGATCTGTTCTTTTCTCTGCTGTTATCACAAATAAATAATAGATGAGACAGATATCTTTTTAAGATAGACGGTTGTTATAAAATTATGAAAAAGGAAGTTCTTCAACACCGAAAAGTAATGGCGGTAACCATTGTCTTTCTTTTCCTTATCCTTACTTGCACACAGGCAATGTGTTCAAACGTGATTCAAATAACCGAAGGAAAGAAAACCGATGTGGGTGCTGAGATATCAGTAGATTTCACTTCTTTGCCTGATTACTATCTCATCCAACAAGACAAACGGCAGACCGGTCATGCAACCCTAGCTGACCCAGTGTACCCTCTCACACCGGATTGGGTCTCTGCTTCACCCCACTACAGCACCGGTGCTGCTCTTCTTGATCTTAACAACGACAACTGGCTTGATCTTGTGGTGTCGGATGGTAACGACATGGCCCAAGGGCATGTCAGGGTCTATTTGAATAATGGAAACGGGTATCTGCCTACAACAGCAAGCTGGGAATCCGCTGATGTTGCATATAATGGCCATCTGGATGTCGCTGATGTCAATGGCGATGGATGGCCTGATGTCGCTGTGTCCTACCTTGGCACTGGTTCATCACTTGGACCGATTGCTCGATTGTATCTGAATAACAATGGTGTTCTCTCCTCCACTCCCAGTTGGACCTCAACCATCATTGGGAACGCCTTTGGTGTGGATTTTGGTGATATGAACAACGATGGCAGACCGGATTTAGCGATCGCCACCGGCTGGTCCTATAACTCTTACCACTATCATACCTATGTCTACCTGAACACGGATGGTTCCTATGGATCCTCGCCAAGCTGGCAATCTGCTGACCAGAACATCTATATGGGTGTCCTCTGGGTGGATGCAGATGACGATGGGTGGTTAGATCTCGCAGGTATCGGAGATGGCTGCCAAACGCAGATTTATAGAAACCTCGGTGGAATGCTTGAAACCACAGCAAGCTGGTACACGACAGATAGCGCTAATCAATTTGGCATTATGCTTACCGCTGGTGATGTCACTGGTGACGGAATCCGTGATCTGTTCGCCACGGATAACACGCAACTTGGTGGAGATGGATTGTTTAAACAGTATACCGGTCTTTCATCAGGGTTTTTTCAAACCACCCATTCCTGGCAGTACTTTGGAGACTATGGATCAGCGGTTGCCTTGTCAGATGTGAATGGTGATAACACTCTTGATCTTGCTGCAGGAGCCTGGTGGGAGAGCACCTTCCTATTCCTTAATCAGGGAACAAGTCTTCCATCCATACCCACATGGACATCCGCGTATGAAACCGTTGTTGAAAAAATCGTATTCGGAAACATTGGCCCAACATACTATGAACAGACCTTTACCCAACAATACACCCCTAGCGGAGGACGTCGATTGTTTTATCTTCCTCATCGTCAATTCCAGGGAATTGATATGGTGACCTGTGACGGTGTACCGTTATCACCATCGCAGTATACCAGCAGTCGAGATGAAGGCTGGATAACCATTAGTACTATCCCAATGAACTCTGTTGTCGTTACCTACCGGTATTCCCCTTCGCAGGACATGGTGGTGACAAACTGGGATTCGAACATCGGTAACTACCTCTATTACAATAGAATAATAAACGAAAGTATCTCTTGGCCGCAGGACGAGACGTACACTGGTCCGAACCTGGAGTGCAGCGGCATCCTGAATTGGAATAACGTTGAACCAGGAGCGATAGTGATAGGGAATTTTACGGTATCAAATTTCGGGGATCCGCAATCGTTCCTGACCTGGGAAATCCAATCATACCCTGAATGGGGGAACTGGAGTTTCACTCCAACCTCCGGTACCAATCTTCCTGCAGGAGTATCCGTCAACGTTATTGTGAACATCGTCGCACCCAACGAAGAAAATACCAGATTTGAAGGGGATGTCATCATCGGCAACAGCAATTTCCCTGGTGATATCTGTGTGATTCCTGTGACGTTAAAAACACCATGCACCTCCCTCTCTTCCTATCAATGGTACCAAAAATGTAATACAGTCCTTGAAAAAATAAATGCTGCTTTTACTCTCTTATCCTTTGTAAGATAGCGTTTGTTATCAGTGTAGACACGTGATGTTAGTCCGCTAAGTCATATCTATTATACCCTAGGAATGAAGAAATTCCTCTGTCTAGACAAGTAGTCTATTTTTCATCAAGTATATTTATTTGAGAAGGACACGACCATAGTTAATTCCAAAGACTATAACCATTTTTTTTACAAAACTAAAATGTTTGTCA
>MUGE01000222.1:0-3116 GCA_002900545.1 Thermoplasmata archaeon M11B2D
GACACCGCTAATCGAGAATTCTTCGTTTAACCAAAATATTACCTTCTCTTTTAGTTGGGATCCAGACAGCACCACGAACTGTTCGATATCATATAACATCAGCCACATGGACGATTCACCGGCAATACGAGCGGAGTTCAAGGATCCGGATGTCCAGCTAATCATTTGTCAGATGCCGTCACGAGCGTTCTTTGGATTGATACATGCAGGAGCGAACGCGACAGTCTCTTCGGTTGATCTGAATTTTGGGAGAGGGTTTGAAGCGCTGATGTACCCGTATGAGATGATCCTTCTCCTGCCCAGTAATATTACCTTAGATGAGAAAAACGTCTATACCTGGAATAAAACAACACCTATTCAGGGGACATTCCATTCAGACCTTCAGCCAAGCCCCCCCTACTCTGCGGAACATATTGAGACTCGCATTGAAATAGAACTGGTGAAGATGGATTTAAACCTCCTTAGTATTTTTACAGGGAAGACCGAATTAACCGCTTCGACAAAGATGAAAGAAGAACATCATCTCTATGTGATTCGGCGGTCTGACGAGTTTTCTTTTTCACCAAAAATCAATATCACGTTTCTAAATGCTGATGCGGTGCGACTTTGTGCCCAGGAAAACGTGTTTAGCGAATCGGAGATAGAAGTGTTTCTTTCTAAGAAAACAACTGGTTTTCAACAGCGCTTATCTGAAATCTTCCATGGCTTACAAGTGAAGGGGACAAGTAACAGAGCGTTGTTTTCTAATTCCCTTACGTGGGATGGAGACATCTCGGCAATGGATGCAGTAGTTCCTGTGGTGGTTTCAAATTCTGCAACGGAGGTGCACACGGTTGGGTTTAATGTATCACTGTGGCCTGCAGACATAACGTTTTCTCCACAACGGTTCACCCTTCAGGGTCTGCAGAATCAGACGGTGACGTACCGGATTATTTTCCCGCGTGGTGTTATGGTGAACGCAAGTATAAGTTCAGGAAAGTCCCTTATCACCGGTACAACAAATGATGGACGGGATTATGTTGAGGTTTCTTTTGATCAAGGAGCTACGGCGTTATCGACAGAGCTTACTTGTGCTCTGACGGTTTCCCCTGTGTATGTTCTTGGGTTATTTTTGCCTTGTATTCTTGTCTTTGTCCTGCTTCTTGTCCTTGTGGTGATTATGTATTTGATACGGAAGAAGAAAGGTGGGCTGCGCAGAGGAAAGCGAAAACTATTTGAGCCAGAGGATAACGAGCCCGTTGATTACGGTGAAGAGGAGTACTATGTGCCTCCTCCTCCGTCGACAAAGAGGAAAAAATAGCTCTATTTTTTTGTACGCTTCAACATGGCGGGTGTTAGCGAGAGTAATGAAGGCATGGCTTTTACAAGTGGGAGCGCGAGTCGTGAGGGGTAGTCGATATCTCCATAGCTATTGATGAGGTCAATGGTTTTGTTCGTATTGAGTTTCTCGAGATATTTGTTGAACTGTACATCAGTAAATCTGGCGAATATGTTTCTGAATCGCATGCCAAGTGAAAGCTCTCGTCCGATGTCTTTTGTCCATCTCAGGTGGTACTGCTGTAAGAATTGTTTCGTAAAGCACTGTGTCTGGCATGCTTGTTCTGCGATAGTGCTGCAGTGTGTTGCGCAAAGCAAGCCGGGGTAAAGACCGCCACCGGAGGTTGGTTTGACTTGTGCGGCAGCATCACCGACAAGCATAATGCGGTCGTCCGTTGTCGTTTTCAATGGCCCTAATGGAATCGTTCCGCCGAATCGTCTTACCATGGTGGTGCCGTGTAAAAGTGGGTGTTGAAGTAAGGTGGAAAAATAGTCCTGAAGTGTACGGGTTCCGTGTCCTCCGATGCAAAGTCCTATGCGGGCGCTTGTACCTTGTGCATTGGTCGGGATGACCCACGCGAAAAACCCGGGGGCAATCTTGCGCCCAAGAAATATATGGACGAAGTGTGGGTCCAGTGTCGTATCAGAGAGTTCTGCTCCGATGCCTTGGAGGGTTTCTTTTGGTTTTGGGAATGTGAAGATGTTTCGTATATGTGAATGGGCGCCGTCGGCGCCAATGAGAAGCTTACAGCGAACGGTTCTATGGTGTTTGTGGTGCTGTATTGTTAGTTCCATATGGTCGCGTTGTTTTTTTGCGGTAATAACTTTATGATGCAATGAAAGACTTGCCCCTGCTTTTTGTGCTTTTTGTGCAAGACGTTCGTCAAATCTCTGACGTTTTATGACAAACCCCTGTGTTTTGTCCCCGCCGATGGTAAGGGTTGTCTCTGCAGGGCTATGGACTATTGCTCCGTAAATAGTATTCTGAACAATCGTTTCAGAAGGACAGTTGGTTAATGCAAAGACGCGCTGGGTGACAAGGCCGGCACAGTGTACAGGTTCTCCGATGTTTTGGTGTTCCTCGAAAACAGCGATGCGGCTTCCTTTCGATGCGAGTTGCTCTGCAACAAAGCAGCCCATGGGCCCTCCGCCAACGACCGCAACATCATAGTCATCCATGGATATTCAGAATATCAACAAAGATTTATAATAAAGACGGTATTACAGGGCCCCATGGTTTTGAGAATCCCTGGTTTACTATGTACACTGGAATGTATTGGTACGGTCTTCTTTTTTAATAGAAAGAAAGAAATCAATGAACCGATAAAAACGACTGAGTCTGCTGATCCGTCGATGATCTGTAAGTTTGTGTTGGATAGCGCGGGGAAAAAAATAGGGGAAAGTGTTTCTGTCGATGATGACGTGTTGATAATCAAGTCTGGTTCGTTGTTTTTAGGAGTCCCCTTGAAACATGTGATATCAGGGGATAAAACCTTGGTGGTGAAGGGGCTTTTTGATTTTACAAAAGCTTATGAACTAGGTGAGAAATGGCGGAAGGAGTCATATCGTGAGATGAGCCAGCATGATCCCTCAGAAGAAAAATCAACGCGATTCTGATTACAAGATGGTGTTGGTTACACGTTCTGATTTGCCGCTTTCTGCAGGGAAGCTTGCTGCCCAGGTGTCTCATGCGGCAGTGGCGTGTGCCTTTTTGACGAAAAAAAACAAGCCTGATTGGTTTGTAAAATGGCAGCGGGAGGGGGCCAAGAAGGTTGTAGTGAATGTAGAAACTCTTGCGG
>MUGE01000010.1:0-13593 GCA_002900545.1 Thermoplasmata archaeon M11B2D
TTTGAGGGAACGAAAAAGAATATTATTTATGCTTTTAGATTTTAGATAACTCTGGAAATTTATGTATTTTTTATTGATAAGTTTAAATACCATGTTTCGATAAACCATCTGTCAGAATTCAGAAAAATTTAT
Organism: Thermoplasmata archaeon M11B2D; assembly: GCA_002900545.1. GTDB lineage: Archaea > Thermoplasmatota > E2 > DHVEG-1 > DHVEG-1 > SM1-50. The sequence goes on from MUGE01000010.1 coordinate 133, forward strand.
ATAATTAACAATTGTTAATTTAATAGTGAAAGTGAGCCGAAAATGAGCATTGTCGACTTGACTTCTATGGGGGAGCCTCAGTCGGATCAAAGAAAAGAACTTAATGATCGACTTAAAAAACTCCAAGACGAAATCTCGGATTATTGCTTTCAATGCGGCAAATGCACCTCTGGATGTGAGGCACATAAGATCCTGGAACTTGAGCCTCATAAAACCGTCGCACTCTTGAAACGAGGATTGCTTAACGAACTGGTGAACTCTGACGTCATCTGGACCTGCATGAGCTGCATGAAATGCAGGGAACGCTGCCCTCAACGCGTCGCACCCGTTGATATTCTATTTGCTTTGAAGAACATGGCGGTCGCAAGCGGGAAACAGATCCCCGGAAAATACACTGCGATGCTGCAATCAATACTTTCGATGGGACTCATCCAGGACATTCAACAGATTTCAACTCGCTTAAATAAAACCATGAAACGAGACGACCTTAGGCTACCACCTCTTTCAAAACCTGTTGATGTAGCGAAGTTTCAAGCGGGGATCATGAAAATTGCAATGGAAAAGGTATAAAGACGATGAAAAAGAAATACGCGTTGTTCCCTGGTTGCTTGATGCCAACCGAGCAGTACGCCTATGAACTCTCCCTACGGGAAATACTCCCGTTGCTTGACATCGAGATTGTTGACTTGGAGGGATTTTCCTGCTGCGGAGAACCTATAAAAAGTGTGAACCAATTTCTCACCTTGTATCTCTCTGCACGCAATCTAGCGATTGCTGAAAAACATAATCTAGATGTGTTTGTCCCTTGTGCGATGTGCCATCTCGCTCTTTCCGAATGCCACCATATTTTTGAGAAGAATCCAGAGATGAAGGAACGAATAAACAGCCTGCTTGCAGCAGAGGACCTTACATATACCAACAAACGACAGCTTGTTCATATCGTGGATTTACTCTACGACCATATAGGATTGGAAAAAATCAAAGAACATGTGAAAAAACCATTAAATGGTCTAAAGATCGCAGCACACTACGGCTGCCATCTTATCCGCCCCAGCGAAATCGGTCGACCAGATGATTCAGAAAATCCGCAAAAGATAGAAGCAATCCTTAAGGCGATTGGCGCTGAACCAGCGGATTATCCTCAGAAACTTGATTGTTGCGGTGCGCCATTGCTGGCTAATTTGCCAGAGTCAGCATTGACAAAAACAGGTCAGAAGCTCCAAGCAATCCAAGAGCAAGGCATCCAGGGCATGGTCGATGTTTGTCCTTGGTGTCATAAGATGTTTGACAGCAGACAAACTAAAGCAGGAGAGACCGTTGCAGCAAAACTTGATGTCCCTGTTTTTTATCTTCCACAGATACTCGGTATCGCCTTTGGAGTATCAGCAGAAAAACTCGGGTTGGAACTGAATCTAAGTCCTGTCCAAAAAATCCAGCAGAGGGATGGAAAGTAATGCGTCGCATCGGTGTTTTCGTCTGTCACTGCGGGATTAACATCGCACAGAACGTTGACGTCAAAGCACTCACCGAGTACGCCAGCCAACTCCATGGCGTGGCTGTCGCAAAAGAGTACAAATACATGTGTTCCGACGTGGGCGCGAGCCTTATCAAAGATAGCATCAAGGAGTTTAAACTCGACGGTGTGGTCATCGCATCCTGCTCACCACGGATGCATGAGCATACGTTCCGCCGTGTCGCCAATGACGGCGGGGTGAACCCCTACCAAGTCGAGATTTCAAACATCCGGGAACAATGCTCATGGGCACATACCAACAGAGAGCAAGCGACTGAGAAAGCAAAATACCTGGTTCGTAGTGCCGTTTCAAAAGCACTCGCCCTTGAACCGTTAAAACCATCCAAGTTAAAAGTCATTCCTGAGGCGCTGGTGATCGGTGGGGGCATCGCAGGGATCCAGACCGCCCTTGATCTCGCTGATGATGGATTCAAGGTCCATCTGGTGGAACGGGACCCAAGCATCGGTGGCCACATGGCTCAGCTTGATAAGACCTTTCCGACTCTTGATTGTTCATCCTGTATTCTTACCCCAAAGATGATGGAAGTTGCTAACCATGAGAACATTGAACTATTCAGTTACTCCGAGGTTGTCAGTGTCGAAGGAAGCATCGGGAATTACACTGTGAAGATAAAAAAGAAACCACGCTACATAGATATCGATAAGTGCACGGGATGCGGTGATTGTGCCACCTCGTGTCGACTCAAAGACAGAATCGTCAGTGAATTTAACCAAGGCATGGGGAAGCGAGGAGCCGCCTACATGCCATTCCCCCAAGCAGTTCCCTTAAAATACACTATCGATGACAAGACATGCCTGTTTCTCACTAAAGGCAAATGCGGGGATGAACCCCTCTGCAAAAAAGCATGCGCTCAAGGTGCCATTCATTTTGATCAAAAGGAAGAAACTGTAGAACGTAAGGTCGGTGCTATCATAGTTGCCACCGGCTATGACCTCATGGATCCCAAAGCGGTGTATGAATACGGCTATGCTCAATCCCCTGATGTAATCACCACCATGGAAATGGAGCGATTAATCAGCTCTTCCGGCCCCACTAAAGGGGAAATCCTACGACCATCGAACCAGCAGAAACCAAAGAGTGTTACCTTTATCCTCTGCGTCGGCTCCCGTGACGAGACCCAGTGTACCTGGTGCTGTCGAATCGGATGCATGAGTGCATTAAAACAAGTCTATCTCCTTCGTGAGAAACTGGGGGAAAACGTTGAAATTAACCTTTGCTACAACGACTTACGCTCCTATGGAAAAGGCTACGAGGAGTTCTACCGCAAGGTCCGAGGCATGCAGACGAACCTGTTCCGAGGACGCCCCTCAGAAATACGCGTACTGAAAGAGAATCTCAAAATCGATATTTTTGATACGACCACAAACAAGCTCTTTGAAATCACCACCGACATGGTCGTCCTTGTCCCCGCGATGATGCCACGGGCTGATGCCACAGAGTTTGCACGACTGCTGCATCTCACCCTAAGCGGTGATGGGTTCTTCCTAGAGGCCCATCCGAAGCTTCGCCCGGTAGATACCTTTGTCAACGGGATTTTCATCGCTGGATGCTGCCAGGCACCAAAAGACATCCAGGATACGGTTTCACAGGCAAGTGCAGCGGCGTCACGAGCGGCAACCATTCTATCTAAAGAAGAACTGGAGATAGACCCGCTGATTGCGATGGTCGACGAGGATGCATGCACCGGATGTGGTATCTGCGTGGAGGTCTGTCCCTATGAGGCTCGGACGTTAAATGAACGGAAAAAAATCGCCGAGGTCAACGATGCCTTGTGCGCTGGCTGCGGTGCCTGTATCGCCGCCTGCCCAAGTAACGCTTCGATTCATAAGAATTTCACAAAAAAACAACTGCTGAATATGGTTGACGACATCATGTGAGTTTTATAATATGACAAAAGAAAAAAGACAAAAGACCACGATCGCCCGTAACCACGGATCGATACTGATAATCGGCGGTGGCATCTCCGGCATCCAGTCATCTCTTGATTTAGCGGATGCAGGATTCAAGGTCTATCTGGTGGACCGCGACCTGTCAATTGGCGGCACCATGACCCAGCTTGATAAAACGTTTCCGACCAACGATTGTGCCATGTGCATTCTTGCGCCAAAGCTCGTATACACGGGACGTCATGAGAACATCTCGATTATCACCAACGCAGAGGTCACCAATGTCGCTGGCGAGGTCGGGAACTTCCATGTTACCCTGAAAAAATACCCACGGTACGTTGATCTGACAAAATGTAACGGATGTGGCGACTGCGTTGAACACTGCCCTGTGTCCATGCGATCGGAATTTGATGAAGGACTTGCGACCCATAAAGCGATCTATCAACCGTTCCCACAAGCGATTCCCAATGTCTTTGCAATTGCGAAAAACGAAGGGACGTCCCCTTGTCGAATCGCATGCCCAGCAGGGTTGAATGCTCACGCATTTGTCGCCCTCGCCGCTCAGGAGAAATTCGCAGAAGCCTACGAACTTATCAAAGAAACTATCCCAATCCCAGGTTCACTTGGACGCATCTGCTATCACCCCTGCGAGACAGACTGCAACAGAAAAGACATCGAAGAGCCGATATCGATTTGTCGTATCAGACGGTTCATCGCTGATTATATCTATGAGCATCCAGAAGCACTCGCTGAGTATCAAAAAACAAAAACAGAAAAACAACAAGGCAAAGGACCCATTGAAACAAAAAGAGGAAATGGACAGAAGATTGCGATCATCGGCGCGGGACCGACAGGGTTGACCGCTGCTTACGACCTTTCCAAGAAAGGCTACAAACCAGTTATCTTTGAGGCGGAGAAATACAGCGGCGGCATGCTTCATTATGGGGTACCTGACTACCGACTCCCAAAGGACTATCTTCATAAAGAATTCGATTCTCTCTGTGAACAACAACAAATCGAAATTAAAAATAATCAGAAATTAGGCAGGGACTTCACCATAGCTGATCTCAAGAAACAAGGGTTCAAAGCGGTTCTGCTTGCCATCGGCGCCCATAAGACTCGTGCAACAGGAATTGAATGCTGCACCGGGACTGACACCTGCGTCCTTGAAGGAGTCGAATATCTCAAACAGCTCAACAGGAACATGATCGCCCCTGAATATTTCAAGGGGAAAACCATCCTGGTGATCGGCGGTGGGAATGTCGCCATGGACTCGGCACGTACTGCAAGACGTCTTGGGGGAAACGTCACTGTCATCTATCGACGTTCCATAAAAGAAATGCCAGCGCACAGGGAAGAAATCCAGCAGGCAGAAGAGGAAGGCATCATCTTTAACTTTTTGACCGCACCAACAAAATTACATAAAACAGAGAAACAAACATGTCTGCAGTGCGTAAAAATGCAGCTTGGGGCACCGGATGCATCAGGAAGACGACGACCGGTTGTCGTCCCAAACTCAGAACATGATGTTGCTTGTGACTATGTGATCTTTGCCATCGGCCAGGAGCTTGACACAAAACTCATGGAAGAAAACAATATCAACCTCAATAAATCAGGCTTCATCGAGGTAGACCCTCTTACGTTACAGACGTCCCAAGAGGGTGTGTTCGCTGGTGGTGACGCGGTCACCGGCCCTGCATCCGCTGTTGAGGCAATCGCAGCAGGGCATATCGCTGCAGAGTCAATCAATCGATTTCTCAACAATGAAGACCTGCTAGCAGGTCGAGAAAAAAAAGAACAAAAAAAAGCTGAGATCCCCAAGGAATCACTACGGATTCCACAAGCACGTGAACAACCACCAATAATTACCCTGGAGGAACGGGTGACGTCATTTCGCGAAGTCGACCTGGGCCTCACCAAGGATCAAGTGGTCCGTGAGGCGCAACGATGCTTGAATTGCGCGGGATGCTGCGATTGTCAACAGTGTGTATTGTACTGCGGACCTGATGCCATTGACCATCAGATGAAAGAGACAACGGAGAGCATTGATGTCGGTGCCGTGATCGTTTCCCCGGGTTTTGCGGAGTACACACCCCCAAAAGCGGATAGCTACGGCTATCAGGTATACCCGAACGTGCTCACCAGTATTGAATTTGAACGGATGCTTTCTGCCTCAGGTCCGTACAAAGGGCATATCAAACGGGTTTCAGACGGCAAACCATTGAAAAAAATCGCGTGGCTCCAATGTATTGGCTCCCGTGATGAAAGCTGTGATCGGAAATACTGCTCTTCTGTATGCTGCATGTATGCAACCAAGGAGGCTGTGATTGCAAAGGAACATGAGCCTGGCGTACAGACCCATATCTATTATATGGATATGCGGTCGTTTGGGAAGGATTTCGATAAGTATTTCGACCGGGCACAAAACGAGTATGGTGTCGTGTACCGTAGGTGCCGAATCCCAAAAATCGAACAAGATAGGAAAACAAAACAGTTGACCATCCGCTATGTTGATGAGAAAGGACTGCTGCAAAGCGAAACCTATGATATGGTGGTGCTTTCCGTCGGGCTGCAACCCTGTGCTGCCCTAGGGCATCTTAGCAAGGCATTAGAGATCAATTTGAACCAGTACGGGTTCATCGAGACAGAGACATTTTCCCCTGTTTCTACCTCACGACCGGGTGTGTTTGCATCAGGGACGGTGACAGAACCAAAGGATATCCCTGAGAGTGTGACACAAGCGTCCGCAGCTGCAGCAGAAGCAGCAAAAACCATCGCGGATGCACGGGGGACCGAGGTCGTCGAGAAGATTTACCCTGTGGAGCGCGACATCAAATCGGAGTTCCCCCGAGTTGGCGTGTTTGTCTGTCATTGTGGTATTAACATTGCTGGTATCGTGGATGTGAAAAAAGTTGTTGAGATTGCAAAGACTCTCCCCTATGTTGTGTATTCCGATGATACGTTATTTACCTGTTCCCAGGATTCGCAGGAGAAAATAAAGGAAAAGATAAAGGAATTGAATCTCAACCGCGTGGTCATCGCTTCATGCACACCACGGACCCATGAACCGTTGTTTCAGGATACGCTACGTCAGGTCGGGTTGAATCCACATTTGTTTGAGATGGCGAACCTTCGTGACCAGAACTCCTGGGTCCATAAGGAGGACCCCGGAAGTGCGACAGAGAAGGCGATCGATGCCGTGAGGATGGCGGTCGCGAAATCCTCTGATTTGTACCCGGTGCGTCACATGCAGATCCCGGTTCTTGCAAGTGCACTGGTCATTGGTGGTGGAATCGCGGGGATGACTTCTGCGCTTTCCATCGCAGATCAAGGCTATCAGGTGTATCTTGTTGAAAAGGAATCGGAGCTTGGTGGTCATCTTAAGGAAATCTATGTTGGAGCCCATGGTGAAAAACCACAGAATCTGCTGAAACAGACCGTTGAACAGGTCACCAGCCATCCTCGTATTCAAGTATTCACCCAGACCATGATCCAGCATGTCTCTGGGTATGTCGGTAACTTCTCCACTACACTTCAAACAGCAAAAAAAGATCCAAACCAAACCGTACTCCAACATGGGGTTATCATCGTCGCAACCGGTGGATTACCCTATCAACCGAAGGAGTATCAGTATAAGAAAAGTGATGATGTCCTTACACAGACCGAATTTGAAAAAGACCTGTTCCTGGAGAAACCATATCTGAAAGATCTTAAGGAAGTTGCGATAATCCAATGCGTCGGCTCACGCAATGATGACCATCCGTACTGCAGCAGGGTTTGTTGTTCTGAGGCATTGAAGAACGCGTTGCGGTTCAAGGAACTAAATCCAGACGCAACGGTCTACGTCCTCTATAGGGATATCCGTACGTATGGGTTCCGCGAGGATGTCCTCTATCAGAAAGCCCGGAAGAAAGGGATCCTTTTTGTGAGATATGAAGAAAAGGAGGAACCCAAGGTAATCGTCGAGGACGGTAAACTTCTTATAAAAATCAAGGAGCCAATCCTTAGGCACGAACTACATCTGCATCCTGATAAACTAATTTTAAGCACTGGGGTCGTCCCTCAGGACAATAAGCTACTTGCACAACTCCTCAAAGTGCCCTTAAACATGGATGGGTTCTATGCAGAAGCTCATGTGAAATTACGTCCGATTGATTTTTCCGCAGATGGGATATTCCTCTGCGGTCTTGCGCACTCGCCACGGTTTATCGAAGAATCGATTATGCAGGCGAAGGCGACAGCTGCTCGTGCAGCAACTATACTTTCTAGGAAGTATCTCGAGACCCTCGGTAATATCGCAAGAGTAGTGTCCAGGAACTGCTCGGGATGCCAGCTGTGTATCGAGGTATGCCCATATGACGCAATCAGCTATGATGAGGAAAAGAAAATTGTTGTGGTTAATGAAATCCTTTGTCAGGGTTGCGGTGCGTGTTCCGTGGTCTGTCCAAGTGGCACGTCGCAGCAGAACACGTTTACGAAACGTCAGATTATTTCCATGATTGATGCGTGTTTGGAGTAGGAGAACATGAATGAAGAAAAAAAGGACACTAAAAAAGATGGGTTTGAACCAAAAATCGTTGGGTTCCTCTGTAACTGGTGCAGTTACGCAGGCGCTGATCTTGCAGGGACAAGCCGTATCCAGTACCCACCGAACATACGGATCATCCGGGTCATGTGCTCGGGATCTGTAGATTCTATGTATATCCTTCGTGCGTTACTTGAAGGCGCTGATGGCGTGTTTGTCGGCGGGTGTCATCCTGGTGACTGTCACTATATCGATGGGAACTACAAGGCAAGACGACGGATGGTGCTTCTTGAAAACATCCTTGGTACCCTCGGTCTTGAGAAGGAGCGGGTCTGGCTGCGGTGGATCTCTGCTTCGGAGGGGCAGAAGTTTGCAGATACGATGAAGGAAATGACTGAGGCGATACGAAACCTAGGACCAAACCCGATCGCAGGACACTGGAATCTGTAATGGAGAATGAAAAAAAATGACACAAAAAAAATTCAAAGTAGATGACAATGATGTGGTGAAATCAACCAATGAATTTCTCAGGCAACTGTTGACATCCGGGAAAATACAGGCGTTGCTTGTACCACAACATACCCCCTCAAAGAAAGTCGCGTTCCCGGTTCTTATCTCTGACCCTAAGAAACTGCATGCTGACATCGTTGCTCCAGTGCTTCCAGTGTCCACTGCTTCAATCGTCTCAAAGATGACCAAGGTACAACCACCATCAAAACCTATCGGGGTCGTTATGCGCTCCTGTCAGATCCGTGCGCTCATCGAACTGGTGAAATTAAACCAGGCAAGCCTTTCCAACATCGTCATCATCGGGATCGACTGCCCAGGTACATTTCCCATTAACACTTATACCGAGTTTCCTGAGAAGAACACACCGACACAGTTCCTTCTTGAAGCTTTGATAAAACATTCTGATCAAGCAGAAAAGTACCTTCGTTCCGCCTGCAGGATCTGCAAGGACCCGATTCCGACGCATGCAGATATTATCCTTGGCTTGTATGGCACCGACATCCAAAAAGAGATTGTTGTTGAGGCATCTTCAGAGGTTGGTAAAAGCATCCTTAATGATATAGCTCTCGAGGATGAAAAAGACAATAACGTTCGGGAGAAAGCAGTCAAAGAAATCCGTGATGAACGGACAAAGAAACATGCCGCCTTCCTGAAAGAAAAAGAGGGTATCAAAGGGATTGAGAAGGTCGCTGAATTTTTTGATACATGCGTTAACTGCCATAACTGCCGGCAGGCTTGTCCTATCTGTTACTGTAAAGAATGCTTATTCGACTCCTCAGTGTTTGACACTGAGGCGTACAAGTTCCTCCGGAAGGCGGAGATCAAAGGGTTATTTAAAATGCCGACCGATGCGTTGCTCTTCCAGCTAGGGCGGATGAACCATATGATCCTCTCATGTGTGCAGTGCGGCCTATGCGAGCAGGCATGCCCAAATCTAATCCCATTGATGGACGTGTTTATTCCAGTTGCAGACAACGCGCAGAAAGAGTTTGACTATCACCCTGGAAAAGATAAAACAGAGAAGATCCCGATGATCGTATATCGGGAGGATGAATTCTTGGAGGTAGGAGAAAAATAACATGGATATCATTGACTCACGTACGGTCGACCCTCAGTTCAAGTTCCAGATAGCAAACGAGGAGGGTGGCGAAGGCATCCTTAAATGCTTTGCCTGCGGCGCGTGCACCGCCCGATGCCCTGAGATGGATGTCAAACCAGAGTGGAACCCCCGTGTCATCATCAGAAAAGCACTGCTAGGGCTAAAAGATGAGGTCTTGAGCAGCGAATTTTTCTGGATCTGCAGCGCTCACTACCGCTGCCTTGAGAAATGCCCTCAGAAGGTCAACGTTAAAGAGGTCATGAACGCGGTGCGAGACGCTCGTCTTCTTGAGGAACAGGGAGAGGACATCACCGGAAAAAAGTCAAAGAGGTACCTTGATTTATCGTTTAAATACAAAATATCAGAAACCGAGGCTGGAAAAGACCTCTATGAGTGTTTCTCCTGTGGGACATGTACGGCAGGCTGCCCCGAGCGGGAGCTTGACCCTTTATACTCACCTCGAAAAGTGATCAAGAACGTGCTGCTGGGGATGAAGGATCCGGTGTTCTGTAATAAGTTTGTTGAGATTTGTTCGTCTCATCATCAGTGTCTCACCCAATGCCCGCAAGGGGTGGAGATCCCAAAGCTGATGAATGCGATAAAGAACATTGCAATCAAAGAAGGATATCATCGGACAACAAAAGAGTAGGTCTATGGAAAAAAAATCTGAAAGTATCGGGTCTGTTGCGGTAGTCGGCGGTGGCATCGCCGGGGTACAGGCAGCCCTTGATCTCGCTGACATGGGATACAAGGTTTACGTGCTTGAGAAATCACCGACCATCGGTGGCGTCATGGCGCAGCTTGATAAGACATTCCCGACCAATGATTGTTCAATGTGCATCCTATCTCCAAAACTCGTGGACTGCGCACGTCATCAAAATATCGAGATTTTTACCAACACAGTTGTAGAAGGAATTAAAGGCAACCCGGGGGATTTCATGGTAAATGTCTTAAAAAAACCCCGGTATGTCGACATAGAGAAATGCACCTCCTGCGGCAGCTGCGAAGAAGTTTGTCCGGTTTCGCTACCAAATGCATTTGAGTACGGGTTGGTGAAACGGAAGGCTATTTATAAACCATTTCCACAGGCAATCCCAAATGCGTACGTCATTGACAAGGAAGGTGATGGTAAATATCGCGGCTGCGTCGACTGCATGCGTTGTGTCAAGGAATGTAAATCCGGTGCGATCAACCATGAGCAGAAACCAGAGCACGATTCTTTGCATGTCGGTGCAGTGATCATCGCTGCGGGTTCTCCCCCGTTTGACCCGGTGATAAAACCTGAATTTGGTTATAGGAAATACAAAAATGTGCTGACGAGTGTAGAATTTGAACGAGTGTTATCAGCCTCAGGGCCGACGCAAGGAAAAATACTACGACCCAGTGACCAGAAGCATCCAACGAAGGTCGCCTGGGTGCATTGTGTAGGGTCACGGGACGCTTCAGTTGGTCATGAGTATTGCTCTGCGATGTGCTGTATGTACACCACAAAGGAAGCAATCATTGCCAAGGAGCATGCATCTGATATTGAACCGACTGTATTTTACATTGATGTTCGTTCCTATGGGAAGGATTTTGATAAATACATTAATCGAGCGAAGAAAGAACATGGGCTTCGGTATGTTCGGTCACGGATTTCGGAGATCACCGAGGATCCGAAAACACAAGACCTAATCATAAAATATGAGAATGACGCAGGAGATTTTAAAGAAGAAACCTTCAATCTTGTGATACTTTCAGTCGGGTTGTGTGGCTCTGGTGAACGACGTAGCGAGCTCATCGACATCCTTGGACTTGATGTCAATGAGTTTAACTATGTGCGGACGAGTGCAAATGATCCTGTGGTGATTAAACCAGGGGTTTTTGTCGCAGGTTCTTTTTTAGAGCCCCAAGCAATCCCTGAGTCCGTGATGCAGGCATCCGCTGCGGCTGCAAAAGCCGCGGCGCTCCTTAAAGACTCGCGGGGTACACTTGTGAAGGAAAAAAAGTATCCTCATGAGAAGAATGTTTCAGAGCAAAAGCCCCGTATTGGGGTGTTTCTCTGCCATTGTGGGATCAACATCGGGGGGTATGTTGATGTACCGGCTGTTGCTGAATATATTAGATCACTTGAGGATGTTGTTGTTGTTGAGACAAATGTGTACACCTGCTCTGAGGATACGCAGAAGAAGATTGTCGATGCGATACAGAAACATGATTTGAACCGCATCTTGGTTGCTGCCTGTACTCCTCGGACCCATGAGCCGTTGTTCCAGAAAAGCCTCCGTGATGCGGGTCTTAACCCGTATTTGCTTGAGATGACGAACATCCGGGAGCAGTGCTCCTGGGTCCATATGGATAAGCCTGCGATGGCAACCGAGAAGGCAAAACAGCTCATCGCGATGACGGTCGCCAAGACTCGGTTTTTACAACCAATCCGGGAAGCAGAAATACCGGTTCTTCAGAAGGCGCTGGTAATCGGTGGAGGTATCGCTGGGATGAGCGCGGTGTTATCCCTTGCAGATCAAGGGTATGAGACAGTCCTGGTAGAAAAAGAACCCAAGCTGGGCGGATACTTGCATAAGGTGTACTATACGGTCGATGATCTAGACATCCCACGGCTGCTCAAGGAGACCACCGAGAAGATATTGAATCATCCGCTCATAACCGTGTATACCGGTTCGCAAATCAAAACCTTAAAGGGCTATGTCGGGAGCTACGAATCTGAGATACAAACACCCACAAAGGATGTCCTGTTCTCCCATGGTGTGATTGTAATCGCCATTGGTGCCGATGAGTATAAACCACACACGTATCATTATGGGAAGGATCCCCGGGTTTTAACACAGTCGGAGCTAGAGAAGGACCTAAGCGTCCTTAAAAAAGAGGACATCCGAGACGGGGAGACATTTGTAATGATCCAGTGCGTGGAGTGCCGTGATGAGAAACGACCTTACTGCAGTAGGATTTGCTGTATGCAGGCAGTAAAGAATGCTTTGAAAATAAAAGAGTTAAACCCGCACGCGGAGGTCTTTATCCTCTATCGTGATCTGATGACCTATGGATTGTATGAGAAATTCTATAAAAATGCACGAGAAAAAAGCGTGATGTTCCTGCAGTATGATCCTGAGAAGAAACCAGAGCTTGAGACAAAGAATGGACTGAACGTCAAGGTTTATGAGCCAATGCTTGCGGAGTTGTTGAAGATCCCAGCGGATCATGTGATTCTTTCAACGGGATTACAACCAAACCCTGATAACCCTGTTATCGGGAAGTTGCTAAAAGTCCCGGTGAACGACGATGGGTTCTTCCTAGAAGCACATGTGAAACTTCGTCCCGTTGATTTTTCTACGCGAGGTGTGTTTGTCGCTGGGAACTGCCATATGCCAAAATTCATAAGCGAGTCGATGTATCAGGCGCAGGCAGCTGCCGCTCGTGCTGCAACGATTCTTTGTAAACCCACGCTTAAAGCTGAGCCGAATGTCGCGTTTGTTGATGAAGATCTCTGCAGCGGGTGCAGTATATGCATCTCAGAATGTCCCTTTAAAGCAATAGAACAGGTTCATGAAACAAAGCAGAATATAACCGTCACCCATGCGAAAGTCAATGAGGGGCTCTGTCAAGGCTGCGGGACGTGTGTGAGCGCCTGCCCAAGTGGTGCGATCCAGCAGCGGGGATTTAAGGACAGTCAGTTGCTTCCCATGATCGATGAGATAACGTGATTAGGGGAGAAAACGAATAGAGAGGAGGTAGAACGTGTATGGATATGGAAATTATGTTTCCTGGTGGAGCAAAAGTCAATGCTCAGTTTAAGGGATTTACCGTGGCTACGGATCAACCAGTCGAGGAGCAGGGTAGCGGCACTGCGCCAGCGCCATTTGATTTATTCCTTGTTTCACTTGGTACGTGTACTGCCTATTATGTATT
>MUGE01000223.1:0-3073 GCA_002900545.1 Thermoplasmata archaeon M11B2D
AGATCCAGAACGCGGTCCGGATAAATTGATGGTACATGCTGGTACGGGTCTATTGACTGAAGGCCGTCGTGGTGCACCACTACGTTTCTCTACACAGCTTGGTGCTATCCGTATCTATCCATCGTCTTACCTTGGGGATATGTTCTCTGGTGCTGCGATTGCATACGGTGAAGGTAACGTCGGTTGTACATGGGATTTCATGTATAACGTCGATACAGCAGTAATGTGGGGTGGTAACCCTTCAGTGTCTCGTATCCCGGATGCACACTTCGTATGGGAAGGTAAATACAACGGAGCAAAAATCATCACGATTACTCCTGAGTTCAATGCTACTGCAAAATCATCTGATTTGTGGATCCCGATCAAAGCGGGTTCAGACAATATTCTTGCGATGAGCGTTATCAACGTTATCCTTAACGAAAAACTCTACAAACCTGAGTTCATGAAAACGTTTACAGACCTTCCGTTCCTTGTAGATGTGAAAACTCAAAAAATGATCCGCCGTTCAGATATGGAACATGCGGCAAATGAAGACGATCACCACAAATACGAAGAAGAATTCTATTGTATGGATAAAGTGACTGGTAAAGTTGCATTGATGCCAGGTACAGAAGGAAGCAAAATCAAATCTCTTCGTCTTGACGATCAAGGGATCGAACCAGAGCTGGAAGGTACATGGACAATCACAGATATGCATGGTCATAAACGTGAAGTGACTACTGTATTCGAAATGCTTAAAAAATCGGCTGCAAAATTTGCTCCGGAAGCTACAAAAGATATCACAGGGGTTCACCCGGATACAACTCGTCAGCTTGCTCGCGATATCGCATTGCCAAAAGTTGTCGAAATTACAACTGGTTTCTCATTGAACAAATACTTCAACGGTGTTATGTCAATCTGGAACATCTCTTCAATCTGTGGTTTGACTGGACGTATGGGACCATACGGCGGACTTAATACAGAAAATGAATTTACACTTTCTGGTCTAGGTGCATTGTCTGGATTCAGCGGTAAATATAACCCGCGTTTCGGTTCTGGATTCGTCGGCGAGTTCGTATTCGGTGACGGTATGAAAACGTTTGATCAATACTTCAACGATGAAGACGTTCAACGTGCCCAAAACGGTATGAGTAAAAAAGAATACATGGCTGTTCTTTCTGAAATGCTGAAACAAGGTGAAAATGGAAACGTTAATAATGCTTCAAAACATGGTAACGTTAACAAACCTTGGTGGCAGCCAGACTGTGCATTGATCGTTGCAGACTCTAAATTCCGCCGTAACAAAGGTAGCGAATACCGAAAAGCATTCTTGAACAAAACGAAATTCTACGCGTATGTAGATTATCGTATGTCAGAAGCTGCACAATTCGCCGATGTATTGTTGCCGGCTAAATCACACTATGAGGTATACGATCTTCGTACGTCTCCGGGTTACCACCGTTTTACAAACCTTGCACAACCGGTTGCAAACATCAAAAACATCGGTGAGTCAATGGATGAGTGGTCAATGTTTACCCTTCTTGCGAAAAAACTAGAAGAGATCGCTAACCGACCTGGAAACGTTGAAAAAGCGAAAGTTAAAGATCATCCGAAATATGCGAAACCAGGTTTCCACGATTTGACTATCTTCCACAAAGAGTATACCAATACGGATGAAGAGTCAGAGGGTGCTGGTGAAGTTTACCTCGGAACTGACAAAATGGCAGTTAAAGCGGCTCTTGAAAAATGTGAGCAATATGAGCCATGGACAATGGAAAAAATGTACAAAGTCGGAGGATTCTTGCTTATCAATGAAAAAGCGGCTAAATCATCTCCATTGTACTCTGATCGTCCATACAGCTCAATGGAATACCATTTGTACAAATTTGAGCGCCTTGAAACAGTTTCTGGTCGTCAAACATTCTATGTTGACCATGACATGTTCATCAAAATGGGTGCTGCAACGAATACGGGTATGGAAGGAATCCGTCCGAAATCGAAAGATTATCCGTACGTATTCATGACTCCGCATGCTCGTTGGTCAATCCACTCGAACTATAAAACATCACGTACATTGCTACGTTTGCAACGTGGTGTACCGGCAATCCAAGTGAACCGCGTCGTTGCGGAAGCAAAAGGAATTGCTGATGGTGATACAATCCGTATTTACAATGCCCTTGGTGAATTCTACGCTATGGCTAAGCTTTCATCTTCTGCACCTGCAGACGGTCTTGTAATGGAACACGGTTGGGAACCATACATGTATTTGAAAAACAAAGGTCACAATGAAGTTGTTCCAACTGCATTGAACCTTCTTGAAATGGCTGATGGCTGGGGTCACCTGAAATTCGGTGGTCTTTGGGACGGTAACCAATACGCTTACGATGGTGCCGTTAACTTTGAAAAAGCAAAAGACGTACAGTATTAAGGGGTTTAGATGTCTAAAAGACAATTAGCAATGGTAATGGACCTGAACAAGTGTATCGGGTGCCAAACATGTACCGTAGCATGTAAAACACAATGGACAAACCGTAATGGTCGTGAATATATGTACTGGAATAACGTTGAAACGTATCCAGGTACAGGTTATCCGAAAAACTGGATGGAACTTGGCGGCGGATTCGATGCTGCTGGTGACCTCCAACCAGGTGTAATCCCTAATCTTGAAGCAGATTACGGGGTGCCATGGGATTATAACTATGAATCTTTGATGGGCGGACAAGCAGACAGCAATACATTCCATCCACACGTTTCTCCTACATGGGGACCAAACTGGGATGAGGATGAAGGTGCTGGTGCATTCCCTCAAGACAACTATTTCTTCTATTTGCCACGTATTTGTAACCACTGTACAAATCCGGGTTGTTTGAGTGCGTGTCCGCGTGATGCAATCTTCAAACGTGAGGAAGACGGTGTTGTTTTGGTTGACTTGGATCGTTGTCAAGGTTACCGCTACTGTATCGCGGGATGTCCTTACAAAAAGATTTATTTCAATCCAAAAATCTCTAAATCTGAGAAATGTATCCTATGTTTCCCACGTATCGAACAAGGGTTACCACCAGCGTGTGCTCAACAATGTGTCGGTCGTATCCGT
>MUGE01000224.1:0-3045 GCA_002900545.1 Thermoplasmata archaeon M11B2D
AAGATATTCTAAAAGATATATAATATATTCCAGCATCTTTAAGTAACAAAAGGGAATGTCTACAAAAAAAGAAACAGAGGAAGAGGGCATGACATCATCACTTGAAACGTTCTTCAAACCAAAAAGCATCGCGGTCATAGGGGCTTCAAAAAACCCAACAAAAATCGGACACGCATCCTTAAAAAACATCCTTATCTCAGATTACTCCTGTAAACTGTACCCGGTCAACCCAAAAGAAGACGAAATACTTGGCCTGAAATGCTACAAGAAACTTACCGACGTCCCTGGTACCATCGACCTAGCGATGATCGCAGTCCCCGAGCCAATCGTCGTCGAAATCATAAAAGACTGTGTGAAAAAAAAAGTAAAATATGTCATTATCATCACCTCAGGGTTCTCCGAGATCGGAAACCACGAAGCGGAAGAAACCATAAAAAAACTTATGCATGGAACAGGACTCAGGATCCTAGGGCCAAACACCATGGGATATAAAAACGCATCAGACAACCTTGACGTCTCCTTTGTCTTTGGCATGCCACGAAAAGGAAACCTTGCCCTCATCAGTCAAAGTGGTGCACTGGGCATGGGGATGATCTACCTTGCCAACAATGAGTTCGTCGGACTATCAAAAATCATCGGCGTTGGAAACAAACTTGACATCGATGACGACGATCTCGTGGACTACTTCAGTGCAGACCCTGAAACAAAAGTAATCGGACTGTACATTGAAGGGATCAGACACGGACGAGACTTCATGAACAGCATCAAAGCATGTCACAAACCAATCCTCGTGGTCAAGGCAGGTAGAAGCGCAGCCGGCGCACGAGCGACCGCATCCCACACCGGCTCGATGGCAGGAAGCGACGAACTGTACAGTGCAGCGATCAAACAAGCAGGCGGAATCCGCTGCCGTGATCTCGTAGAACTCTTTGACATGGCACGGGCACTTGCCGGTCAACCGGCGGCCAGAGGAAACCGGATTGGTATCATCACCAACGGGGGCGGACTTGGGATCCTTCTCACCGACGCCTGCGAGGCAAATGGCCTCACCGTGCCAAAACTCTCACCAAAGACGTTTAAAAAAATCGAAACCATCATCCCAGGGCTTGTCAGACCAAACAACCCCGTTGACCTTGTCGCAGATGCAGGCTTTTACCGATACTGGGCATCCACCCGTGCACTTCTTGAAGATGAAAACATCGATGGCATCATCGTCGCAGCGGTACATGCAGGGTACGCTCGACCTCGGGAATACGCAGGCGCCATCCTAAAAATGATTCACCAGCAGAAACTGCACCATGAATACGAAAAACCGATACTCGGATGCTGGGTCGGAGGGAAAGAATTCGAAGACCTCGTCCTTGACCTCAAAGCAGTCGGCGTCCCCATCTATCCCTCCTCATGGAGAGCAGCACGAGCGATGCTGGCACTTCACTTAGAAGGAGAACGGTTAAAGAGAGAACAAAAACTCTAATCGACCCAGTCGACCTCAAGGATCTTCTTCCAGTCTGTTTTCTTATTTTTCCATTTCTCAATCGTGTCCTTTGAAAGACACTCCTGACACAACCCAACCATAGTAAAATAACAGGAGCTACAGACCGAGTTCCCACATTTTATACAAACAAATTTCGCCGGATGGACACGACAGATGTCACATTTTCCCTTCGGTTTCTTATCCTTTAACCGCTCTTGGATAATTTTTGAGATATCTGCTTGTTCCTCTGCAGAAACCCATTGTTTCAGATCCTTGTTCATAGTGATAGATGGTGTTTTCGCAGATGAATTTTTTTGAGGCGTATTTTGTTCACTCATACTGCCGCCAGAAATCCAAATACACTATGAAATCCCATCAAACTCTTAAATTTTTTGTATGACTCTGTTTCATTTTCCGGAACAGAGCATTTGCAGTAATATGGATAAACGGGGTCACAACCAGAAGAATGAGGATATGCCAGACGGTAAGGTTACGGAAAAACCATTGATCGTCAGTCACCCGAAGAAGGAAAAGAGCCTCACTGACTAAAAAACTGAAGAGAAGTGCACCAAGTAAAAAATCAATCTGATCAAAGGGAATCCAGTCCTGACCTCGGTCCTTGCCGATACGCCGTTTAAAGAAACTTTCGATGATGTCACCAAGTAACGCTCCAAAACTAAGGGAAAAAAGGATTAGGATCATCAGGGGAAAGCCTTCAAAGTGTGTAAGATTAAGATAGCGATACTCGCTTGACTGGATGTATGACGCGGCAACCGCAAGTCCGAACCCAGCAGTCATCCCAAGAAAGGTCCCTGAGAACAATCCTTTCCATGTCTTCCCATCCCCCAGGATGCGACGTCCGTCTTTCCAGGTCCTTCCAAAGTCGATTGGGGTTCCTCCCCCCACAATCACCGCGCTTGCGTTGGCAATATAGACAGGGATGACAATCCAGAACGCCTGCAGAACAGTGGTATAGTCCATAGCAGTCGAAATAATCCAAGAGCTTAAAACGATTGTGAAAAAAAATTTATGTACTCTCGGGTCCAGGTTGCGTTCGTGTGATTTTTAAGCCGGTGTATCGGAATTTGTTTGACCGTTTCACCAATGCTTTCAATGCAGTATTGGAGATGCCAAATTTCTCGGAAACCTTATTTGCAAACGTTCCAGCAGAGCCTATGAAGTCGCAAATGTCTTCTTCAAGTCTTTTAAATTGAAAGTCATCTAAGGAGGAAACATTAAAAATCTCACTGATTTCATTGACCGGGCAGGAGATGTTGATGTTAAAGAGCGAGTAAAAAGACCGATACATCTTCTGTGGTTTTCCATCGATGCCATCCTCAGGGGTTGTCCATTTGGTTTCTGCTAGTTTCATTTTATCAAAGAATTCAAGGGCATCTCGTCCATCTTCTCCGAACTTGTCAAGGATAAGGCTACTTGGTATCCAATCCTTGGATATCTCCATAAAAACTTCTTTTTTTGTCGGCGAATCAAATGCCCTTATTATTGATACCAAATCAGTTGAATCATTAATTACTTTTGTTCGTATCATTTGATGATTACCTATTTATATA
>MUGE01000225.1:0-3037 GCA_002900545.1 Thermoplasmata archaeon M11B2D
GATGTTGAGAATGGAAAGTTCCGCGTTGCCTTCACCTTCGACGATGGCTCCGATCGCCCAGTTGTAATCTAACCCGTAGATTTGCAGCTCTGACCAATTTCCATCAAAACCCCAGTCGCCTTTTCCATCCACTGCAGGGCCTTCATCCATCAAGGCGAGATACACATTTTGTTCGGTTTGTTCCCATTCGACAGAGACCCAGAGTTCCTCATATCCTTCCAAGGGGACCGGGGTGAGGAGCGGTATCGTATGAACACCTGAGAAATCGAAATGGTAGGTTGTGTCATTTACTATGACAGGTCCTGGATGGGTCGCGTCTCCTTTATCGTAGATGATAACGGTCGCGTAACATTCGAATTGGCCGTTGTCCGCACTATAACCTGCATTGACCTTGGTCAGCGTCCAATCCGCATAGGGGCCTAACTCTTCGGTTGTGAGTCGGATCGCGGATTGCCATTTGAACGGGACTTCGACATCTTCGACTCCGATGACGTTGACAAGACCGTCAGGGTTATAGTATTTTATTTCTTCTTCTCCACGATTCAAAGGAGAAAAGGGGATGGTTGTAGTAGTCATGGAAAACTTGGGTGGTGGCATTAAGTGCGCTGCACTGATGCCTGAAATTAACCCAACCACGAGCACTGACAAAACAAGGACTACGGCTGCCTGATATCTTCTTTTTTGTGTGTTGTTCATAGAATTATCCCTCATCTTTGTTTTTTTAATGTGTTTTATAAGATATGAAGGTTCGTCTTGGTTCTTTGTGCAAATCAAAAAAAAATACCTATGAAAATAGTATTTTATCGGAAAAGTGCAGGAAAACAGGATACATCCTTTTCTAGGGAGAGGACCCTAACAGCAGGATTAAGAGGAACCAGGGTATTCATTTTTTCGTGATTGGATGACGCAGGGGAAATCATCGGAGACGATCGATGCGTACATCGCCGGGTTTCCAAAGGAAACCCAAGTACGATTACAACGACTACGGCAGGTGATTTTGCAGGCCGCCCCAGATGCAGAGGAAGCGATCCGGTATCAGATGCCGACGTTCCGACTTGCGGGGAAGAACCTGGTACATTTCGCCGCGTTTGTGCATCATATCGGTTTTTATCCAACCCCCTCAGGGATTGCAGCGTTCAAGAAAGAGTTGTCTGCATATAAACAGGGAAAAGGCTCAGTGCAGTTCCCCTTTGATGAACCACTCCCCTATGACTTGGTGAAAAAGATTGTGATGTACCGGGTGAAGGAGACGGTAGCTGCCTTAAAAAAACACTAGCTGACAGTCAGGGTCTTACTGTTTTTGGTCTTCTTTGAGGATTTTGTCAACCTTGTTTTTTACCTCGGAGAGGTCTTGCATGGTTTTTTCTTTTGATTTTTTCACAGTGTCCAGCTGCGTGGTCATATCCTGTTGTATCTTTGTGACTTTCTTCTTCATCCGTTTTGCGTAGTAGTAGAATGCGACGATTACAATAATCAGGAGGAAGAGGATGACCCAGAAGAGGATCGCTCCACTATCATTTGCAGACTGGGGGATAAGATCAGAAAGTTCCGTGTGTCTTCACCACCACGAAGGATTATCTGTTCTGTTCATATTAATTCTTCGGAGGGGATGCTTGGAATGTGAGTTCCGGTGATGAAAAGAAAAAAAAGAAAACACAGAGAGGTAATGTCACTACATGATGCTTTTATTTTTCAAGAAATATAGCTCTTTTCTTGATATTGTAGAGAAGTTGAAATCCGAATTGTTCTAAAAAATCTCTCCCAAGCAGGCTTGGGCAGTCTGCGCTCGTTTCAAGGATATAGAGTTTCATCGGTCCGAATCGTTCTACCTTGGTTTCTTGAGTTATGGCTCGTAACTCTCCGTGTATTTCCCAACGTCGCGCTTTCTCTTTGATACCACGTATACTTCCTACCGGACGACCCAATGAGTGAAATGATATCCCCATGGCCAAACAATCTTTCAAAGCAATACCAGTGATGTCAGAGCCGGTGTCTATTAAGAATGGGATTTGTCTGAGGATCTTTGGTTTTTCTGCTCTGACGCTCAAAAGTATGTACGGTGCCGTCCCTTTCAAAAAACCATGAATGTGCATAAGAAAACCTCCCAGTATTGTTTACACGACAAGTGTATAGTTTTCATCCGGTACGAAATCGATTAAGTAATCGTTTGGGTCACCAAATTGCCTCTTCAAGGTGTTAATCAGGGTGACAAGGTTTCTGTGTGCGATGATGACTTTTTGATTTTTGACTGCAATATACTGTTTCGGGTATTTCTTTCGTAGTGCATGATAGTTTTTGCTGAGCCATTCAACATCTTTTGTTCCCGCTGTGAGTTCTTCGAGAAGATGTTGGTCTTTCTTCATTGGTCTTGTCTCTTTTTCATTTAGTTTCATATAGATTCTCCCAGATGTTTTAATCTTATTTCCTAATTTATTTGTGATTTAAATCTTTTTTGTCTCATGTATTTAAAGAAAAAAAAGTGAAAAAAGGGATTATCGAAACGCTCTGAGCAGTTTGAACGGGTCGCTGGTTTCCAGGTAAGATTGGGTGAGCCGCTCGATCATGGTGTCGTTGAGTCCTTGTCTGGCAAGCTCTCTTCGGTAGATGCGTGCTGCCTTGTACGCCTGGTGTTTCAGACGGAACGCTTGGATGCCAAACCGGATGGTGAGTTTTGGTAGGAGCAGGAGCAGGGATCCGACGATTTTTGGCAGATCTGATTCTGCGTCTCTTGTCATGGTGATTCTCTCTAGTCGTGGTCGTGTTTGATTGCTTTGCCCATGAGGTTACCCAGGTTCAGCGTGCTCATGTACTGCTGGGTGAGTTCGAATGCTTGCTCCTCGGTCATGCCTGCTGCCTTGAGTTCCTTGTAGAAGGTCGCGGCCGCTGCTGCGTACTGTTTCGCGCTCTGCGCTCCATAGAGCAGTTCGCTGAGGGTTTTGAGCAACCCTGGGATTTTTTCTGCGGCGACATCCAGGATTTCCTTTATTTTCTGCGGGTCTGGCATTTCTTCATGATGATTCATAGTTTTGATACCTCC
>MUGE01000011.1:0-13498 GCA_002900545.1 Thermoplasmata archaeon M11B2D
ATTATCGCGATAGGAATTCTTGCGATGTCCTACGGAGATGGTCTTGCGTCGCTGATCGGCATCAAGTACGGGAAACACACCTACACAGTGTTCAAAGATACAAAGAGCTTTGTTGGTTCCCTTGCGATGTTCGCCTGTACGTTTGTGCTGCTAGTAATTGCCCTAGCGTTTTATGCAGAACCGCTGACAATACGTTCGATAGTGTATCTGCTCTGCATGGCCGGGGTCGCAACCGTGGTTGAAGGCATCACTCCATTAGGTCTTGATAATCTCTCTGTACCGTTTGTCGCCGCAGTGATGTACTGGTTCTTTTTGGTGGGGTGACATGCGACTGATAATCGTGGATGGTCTTGATGGCGTCGGCAAAGATACGCATGCCCAACTTATTAAGGCGCGTTATGAGAAGAAAGGCGAAACGGTGACTGTCCGCTCCCATCCTCAGTCAGATAACTTCTATGGTCGGACTGCAAAGAAAGCCTTGCTTGGTCATGGGAAAATCAATCAGCTGAAGGCATCGGTGTTCTATGCGATTGACGTCATGTATAGCATT
The DNA here is from genome assembly GCA_002900545.1 of Thermoplasmata archaeon M11B2D. Taxonomy (GTDB): domain Archaea; phylum Thermoplasmatota; class E2; order DHVEG-1; family DHVEG-1; genus SM1-50. Next base: position 551 of record MUGE01000011.1, read on the forward strand.
CGACGGTACTATCGAAAACCAACGAGTGATACGCTTATCATGGTACGATATCTGATGGGAACTGCGTATCTGCCACGACGGCTGACGAAAACCGGGTATCGGTTTTTTGAAAAACTGGTTCCGACATCCAAATACATGTTTTTCTTAGATGCAACACCAGAGGAGCTTGTCGAACGAGTCAAACAACGCAGTGAAACTGAGATGTTCGAGACTCAGGAAGCGTTTCTAAAGGTACGGACAAAGGCATTGGGATTAGCAAAAGGCTGGCATATCATTAACACCGGTCAATCCATAGAACAGACCTACAGTGCGATTGAAAAAATATTAGATGAACTTGACGGTACCACCGGGTCTTAGTGTTTTTTTTTTCTGTATCAAATCCCGTCAGATGCTCCAAGTAGTTGTGTGACGACCACATCCAGACCAGGAACCGTCTCTAGTGTTCTTATTCCTGATGGAACGATCCATAGGTATTCCTCATGTTCCCAGTCGATGCGAATCCGTGGTTTGTCCTTGACATGAAACAAGAATGGGTGCACGACCCAGTCATACGCTCTGCCCTCTGATGTATCAGAAATCGCAATGGGCTCACCTTCTTTCACCAGGGTGATTGCGTCAGGCTGGATTCCTACCTCCTCAGAAATTTCTTTTATTGCGGTATCAAGAGGTTTTTCTTGGTCTTCGACGTAGCCGGCAACGCCACCCCAACACCCGCGGTACGTGCGTACCAGTTTGCTGCGTTTCAAAACGAGGATTTTTCCATTCTTCTCTAAAATACAAGTTACTACCTGCGGCATTGTGACGCACCTCCTTCATTCCAGCTTATAGTCGAAGAGCACCTCATCAAACAGAGAAGAGAGGGAAAGCAGCTTCTCTACAGGGTCTCCTTTCAGGTACACCTCAAAGAATACGGTCACATATGTTCTTGTGATGTTTACCATGCGTTTGGGTGGTATCGAGCCAAACAGAAGAAGGCGTGGAGGAACCAAGGGGACGAGATGGGAAAGCAGGACACCAACATCTGTGTATGCGTAATGCGTTGAACCAATAATACTCATCTTAAAGGTATCGTTTTTCGTATGATTCCAGAGGTAGGCGATTGTTGAATCGTCGGTGTAACGGGATTCTGCGAACATGAAAAGGAAGGGTACGGTGATGTTTCCTGGGATGAACTGCTGGTAAAAGACGCCATCAAGGGTCAGACCCGCGCGGAATCGAGGGTCTTCATAGCAGCATACCGCGGTATTCGCACCTCCAAAGGAATGACCGTACATCCCGACCTGTGAAAGATCGAAATGGCTGGTGAAATCAGGGTCGGTTGTGTTAAGGTCGGTGAGGACATCTACCACGAATTTTGCATCCTGTATGATGGTACGCAGTGACATGTTAAAAAACGCGGATCGTTCTATCGGGTCTGTTGGTACATCTGCAAGTCCGACCGTTCTGCCATCGGGGAACACGGTGATACCGGAGACGTATGGATGGTTAATCGAGGCGACCACGAATCCATGGCTAACAAGATCTTCGATGAAGGATGTGTAGATCTGATACACTCCGTCATATCCAGGTGAGAAAACAACAACGGGGAACATTCCTTCAGCAATGGGTGTTTGATTACGGCAATGCGGACGTACAAAAAGATACGCGTTGTTCGGGATGGTTATCAGGGGGATGGGGGATCGACCTTTTAACCACTGGAATGTCGGGTAATCCATATATTCGGCTCGTGTCCCTTGATTTGCTGTTTCGATTGGGTACCAAAGCTGAAGCATCATCTCCCGGACATCAGTTGCGTTTGTAGTGAAGTTCTCCAGTCGACTGGTATCGATCAAATGCATGGTTCTGACGCCGACACCATAAACTCCGGTGAGGTTTGGCAGAAACGAGGCAGCATGAAGGCCAGAGATATCGATCGCCCCTGCCCCGAGGTGACACAATCGAGCAGAAAAATGCGTCTCATTTAGGCGGAGGATACCACATGTACGGATTGTTTTTCCTGTGCTGATTTCTTCCCATTGACCGATCAGCAGCATACCAAAGAAGACGCCATGGAACGTACCGTTCTCTGTCCCCTGGGAATTGTTCCATTCGCCAGAAAACGTACCACATGTCGGCCGACGTCCTTGGTTCAAAGCACCCCAAAGGGAACCAGATGCATTGTCGTTTCGTTCGCTCCAGACGCCGTAAAACGTCCCATCAGGCCAATCAGCAGGGCTGCTCGCAGTCACTGATGGGAGTATGTTGGAAAATGTAACAAGTACAAAAAGGCTACAGAGAAATAAAGATATGATACTGTTTTTTTTCATATGGTATATCCCCCGATCATTCTTCAATAGGTTACAGAAGAGATCTCTGTCTATAAAAGAGTTTCGAAGGCGTTTGGTTTAGAACTTTTTTGAGATGTACGCCAGTACAGATTCGAAAATAGCCTGTCCGTCACCGATATTCTGTCCAAGTCCAGTCGCAGTCCACTCCGGATGCTGATATCTGTAGTATGTTCGTTCTGGGTGTGGCATCATCCCAAACACGGTCCCCTGCGGGTTGCAGATCCCTGCGATGTTCATCGGTGACCCGTTTGGGTTCCAGGGGTACCCTGCGTAGGTGCCCTGAGGGTCGACATAGCGGAACACAATCTGGTCGTTTTCCTCCAATTTCTTCAGGTACTGCTCTTGTTTTTCGAGAGGGAAGAGTAGTTTTCCTTCTGCATGGGCACTGGGAATCAAGCGAACCTCGTTTTTCTGGATTTTTGAGGTAAATACACAGGTGCCTCGGTTCTCATGTTTTAGCAAGGTTGGCCGACATTCAAAGCGGTTGGAATCATTGATATACAGACACGCATCAGGGACCGGTTGGATGATGTCATCAAAACCAGGCAGTAGCCCTAGTTCCGTGAGAACTTGGAATCCGTTGCAGATGCCAAGGATTGGGCGATCCTGTTTTACAAACTCTCTTAGGTGTGCTTGCAGCTGACTTTTCATCCGGGCGGCAAAAATTGCCCCAGCTCTGATGTAGTCTCCTGCAGAGAACCCGCCAGGGATCATCAGACAGTGATAGTCGAGGATGTCGCGTGTTTCATCAGGGTTGCAATCGAGGTGTAGTAATTGTTTGAGATGGACGAATTCAGGGGTGGCTCCTAAACGTTTGAACGCGTCGTAGGACTCTTGCTCACAGTTTGTCCCCTCGATACGTATGATTGCGATGGTAATGTCATTACGTTTCATGGTTTCCGCCTGGAGGTGGATGGTAAATACATCTCCTGTATATCTATTTTTTTTGAAGGGAACATTAATGATATAGGATGCTATCCTGAGTAGTACGGTGAATTGCATGAAACATGTCCATTATACAGAGGTAGATTTAGACCATCCACAGGAAGAAGGAGTGAAAAATACACGGGTACGATGGTTGATTTCAAAGAAGGACGGCGCGCAGAACTTTGCGATGCGCCTGTTTGAAATCAAACCAGGAGGCAACTCACCGCTTCACCAGCATGAATGGGAACATGAGGTCTTCATCTTGGAAGGAGGCGGGTTTGTGAAGGATCAAAACACAGAGCAGCCGTTGCAGCCAGGTGATGTGTTGTTCATCAAACCAATGGAATGGCATCAGATCATCAATCGAGGGAGTTCGACGCTGAAGTTTCTGTGTTTGATCCCGTATCAAAGATAAAGAAAAAGTAAGGTGTATCGTGTGTTTGCAGTAATGTACGGTTTTTTTGCATCCTTTATTGTCTTGCTTTTTTCGTCTATCGGTGTGTATTCATCGATGAGTTTCTATTGTCATGTGACGGTGCACAATAATTTTATTGGATGTAAAAGAAGGAAAACAACAAGGTGTTAGAACGTGTGTTTAGCAATCCCTGGAAAAATCATCGAGCTTGACAATAAAACACAAAGCGCGACTGTTGATTATGGGAGTGGGACGAAGCGGAAAGCAAATGTGTCCCTTGTGGAGGTAAAGATAGGGGATTATGTGTTGGTTCATGCTGGTTTTGCCATCCAGGTTCTGGACGAAAAAGAGGCCAAAGAGACCCTGGCGCTGTTTAGAGAGATGTTGTCACAGGGGGAGAGATAGTGTTTTCCTTGCGTGACAAGAAGCTTGCTGATGACATCATCTCACAGATTGCCAAAACAAAGACCCATCTCCGGTTCATGCATGTCTGCGGGACGCATCAGGACACGCTGGTCAAACATGGGTTGGATTGCTTGTTGCACCGATGTGGTGTTGAGATAGGGCAGGGCCCGGGATGTCCTGTCTGTGTCACGACCCCTAAGGAAATCGAGGAGATATTGCTGCTTGCAAAACAAGGAAAGACGATTGCGACGTTTGGCGACATGACCCGTGTCCCTGGCGTTTCATCCTCCCTTCAGCAGATTAAAACAGAGGGATGTGATGTACGGACCGTGTACAGCATCGAGGATGCGCTAGTGCTTGCTGAAAAACAAAAGGAACTGGAGGTCGTGTTTATGGCGGTTGGTTTTGAGACGACCGCTCCTACTACTGCGTCGGTTCTTGTCCGAGAGCCACCCATGAATTTTTCTGTTCTGTGTTGTCATCGGTTAATCCCGCCCGCATTGCAGGCAATCCTTCGGATGGGTGAGATACACCTCGATGGTTTTATCGAGCCAGGTCATGTCTCAACCATCATCGGAACCACCCCCTATGAGTTCATCTCGAAGGAGTATCATGTTCCCCAGGTGATTGCGGGTTTTGAACCACTTGATCTTCTCATGGGTGTATGGATGTTGGTTCGGCAGATACAACAGGGTGTCGCCGAGGTTGAGAATGAGTATGTTCGTGCGGTGAAGCCAGAGGGAAATGTAAAGGCCAAGCAGTTGTTAACGCAGGTGTTTGAACCGGTGGATGTCCGCTGGAGAGGGTTTCCAGTGATCCCTTCGTCAGGGTTGCAGCTTCGCGGGAATTATGCGGTCTATGATGCTCGGAGGAAATACGAGGATGAACTTCAGATTCTTACAGATGAAGATGTTGCTGAGCCGATAGGATGTCTCTGCGGTGAGGTTCTTCGCGGGTTGATTTCATCGAAGCAGTGCCCGTTGTTCGGTCGGCAATGTACTCCTGAGAATCCTGTTGGGCCGTGTATGGTCAGCAGTGAGGGAAGCTGTCATATTGAATACCTCTATTCGAAGAAATAAGTGACCTCCCGATGATTACCGTATTTTTTTACGGAGTGTAAAAAGAATCACTGTCACGATAAGACCGATAAGAAATGAACTAATGGTGCCTAGAGTGACGCCTACGAGAGGATAGAGGAAGTAGATTCCGACGGCGTAGCTGACGACACTTGGGCTGCCGTAGATCATGCCTTTTGCCATCGCACCGGTAAATCGGGCCCCGTGTTCTCTCATGCAGATAATCATGGTGGATAAGAAAATCGCGGGGAATACCGAGAATATTCCGCTAAGGACGGTTCCGACGTTGGAGAGGGTCACTGCTATGGCGATGACGGTCCCTGCGATGATGCTTCGGCCGAGGAGTTTGAGTGGCGTGTAGTGAACTTGGATGCTGTTTTGTGATGGTATTTTTTTCTTTCTGTCAAGGATAAGTAACGTAAAGAAAAAACAGAGGATGAACATGGAAAGTGACACAATGATTGATGATATGGATGAGTAGTAGAGTAAAACGGTAAGTGCAGTCCAACCAAGCAGAGAACCGAGAAGGGCGATTGGTGTGTTTTTTTGTGAAAGCAGCGCGAAGAGGAGAAGAAAGACCAGGTTTATCCCCATTTCTGCTGGGACGATGACGACTGCGTCAGTGGCGAACTGGACTCCTTTGTCTAGGGCGATGAAGAGGAATGCGATGATGATGGTTGAGGGGAGCGTTCCAATGACCCCTCCTGTTTTTGTCCCGTATTTTTCTGCGATGATGGTGACAAGGATGACGACAAGCGCGGATAACGCAAAAGGGATGACGATATGATAGAGGAGGGAGTATTCCATGTGACCTGGGGATAGGTTCTTTGTCTTAAACCTTTCTTTTTTACACATTTAGAAAAGTATTTATACCATTTTTGTAATACCTACCAAATTGTAATAATTACAAATTAATATGAATTACAACTTTGATGCCCATGTTTGAAAAATACGTAAAACTCCTCAAGGACCATAACCTTAAAATTACCTCACCGAGGCTGGAGATCCTAAAATTCCTCGACGACCATCACACACATCCAAATGTTGAAGAGATCTATTCATCGTTAAAAAAGAAAAACCCTTCCCTATCACGCACGACTGTCTACAACTCCCTGGAAACCATGGAAAAAAACAAGATCGTTCAATCCCTCACCATCTCCGGCTCAGATCACCGGTACGACCTTAAAGAAAATCTCCACCATCATTTCCTATGCACCCGATGCGGCATGATCCTTGATATAGACATTACCTGCCCAAACATGGATAAAACCCTCCAAGGAGGTCACCATGTCGAAGAAGTCCATGGGTATTTCAAAGGCATCTGCAAGAACTGTCAAAAGAAAGAGAAAGGATGGCGAACAAATGGATAAAAAAACATTTCATAAAATCTCCTATGGTCTTTACATCATATGCTCAAAAAACGGGGAAAAAACAAACGGCCAAATCGCAAACGCGTTGTTTCAGGTCACCTCTGAACCGCCGACTATCGCAGTAAGCATCAACAAACGAAACCTCACACACGAATACATCAATAAAAGCAAGGTGTTCACGGTCTCCATCCTTGATAAAAAAACCCCACTTACTCTTATTGGCACCTTCGGATTCAAATCAGGACGGGACATCGATAAATTCAAGAATATAAAATTCAAGAGCGGTACATCACACGTCCCCATCGTACTGGATAATACACTTGGCTATCTTGAGGCAAACGTCATCGATACAATCGACGTCGGGACTCATACGATTTTCGTCGGAAAGATAATTGACGCAGCCATGCTGTCGCAGGAATCGGTAATGACCTATGAGTATTACCATGAAGTTAAAGGCGGATATTCACCAAAAACAGCACCGACCTACTTCAGTGATTTAGATAAGAAAACAGAAAAAAAGGAGGAAGTAAAAATGGACAAATATGTATGCACTGTCTGTGGATATGTCTACGACCCAGCAAAAGGAGACCCAGAAAACGGAATTGCCGCAGGAACAGCATTTGAAGATATTCCTGATGATTGGGTCTGCCCCATCTGCGGAGCAGGAAAAGACGCATTTGAGAAACAATGAAAGGAAAAACACAGGTAAAGTATATAAGGGAATGAAAATTGTAACATCAACTGGAGGAATTTGGTTATGTGCAAAAACTGTGGCTGTGAGACATCGGGAATGAAGATTCAACATCCATGCGGCTGTACGGACAAAGACTGCACCTGCAACTCGGTTAGTGAATTTCAAACAGAGCCAAAAGCAGGGCCACAGTGTTGCAGGCATCCTATGAAACGTATAAAAAAATTGAATGTAAAGGAGGTAAAAAAATGATGTTAAGCAAAAAATTGGAAAACGCACTAAATAAGCAAATCAACGCAGAACTCTGGTCAGCGTACCTGTATCTCTCCATGTCCGCCTACTTCGAATCAATTAACCTTGGCGGATTTGCGAACTGGATGAGAGTTCAGGCGCAAGAAGAAGTCGACCATGCAATGAAGTTCTACAAGCATATCAATGAGCGCCGTGGCCGGGTCACGCTTAGCGCAATCGCCACAATCCCAACCAGCTGGAAATCGCCGCTACATGCATTTGAGGAGGCATTCAAACACGAACAAAAGGTTACTGCGATGATTGAAAATATTGCCGCTATTGCAGCAGCAGAGAAGGACTACGCGGCCACAAGCATGCTTCAATGGTTCCATGACGAACAAGTAGAAGAGGAACTCTCCACTGATACCATCGTTCAGAAACTCAAAATGATCGAAAAAAGCACCGGCGGTCTCTTCATGTTGGACCGAGAACTTGGAGCCAGAAAAAAGGAATAAACATCTGTAAGAGGACAACAGGGTGAGGTGAAACCATGGATTTGAGAAACTACACACTTGAGGACCTTTTACTAGCCGCAATCAAAAGTGAAATCGAAAGTGGTGAGGTTTATACAAAGATTGCTGCAAAAGTAAAAAACGGACTCCTCAAAGACAAACTAGCATTCCTGGCAAAAGAAGAGCAGAAACACAAAGAATTCATTCAGCAGGTGTACAAAAAAAAGTTCCCCAAGAAAAAAACGCTCATACCAAAAACAACGCCTGTCCCGCTCCCTCCCCTTGCCATCCCCGATGAGGACACCCCGCTAGGCACCCTATTAAAACATGCGATGCAGGCAGAACAAGCAGCCCACGATTTCTACAAATCGCTAGCAAAGCAGTTCACAACCGATGATAAGATACGCCATACGCTTACCTATTTCGCAGACATGGAGCTGCAACACTACAAAATCCTTGAAATTGAAAAACAAAGTATGGATCGATTTGAGGAAGCTGATGTCTATTGGGATATGGTTCATGTCGGACCTTAAGATAAAAAAAATGGAGATGAAAACATGAAAAGTCTAAAAGGAACACAAACCGAGAAAAACCTCCTTGCTGCGTTTGCAGGAGAATCACAGGCAAGAAACCGATACAGCTATTTCGCGTCACAGGCAAAAAAAGAGGGCCTTGAACAAATCGCAGCGATTTTCCTAGAGACTGCGGAAAACGAAAAGGAACACGCGAAAGTCTTTTTTAAACATCTGCAGGGCGGCATGGTTGAGATCACCGCGATGTACCCCGCAGGAGTCATTGGGACAACCACGGAAAACCTCAAAGAGGCCGCAGAAGGAGAAAAAGCGGAATGGGGGACGATCTACCCTGATTTTGCTTCAACAGCTGAGAATGAGGGATTTCCCGAGGTCGCCAGCAGCTTCAAATACATCGCCCAGGTAGAAGCACACCACGAGAAACGATACCGAACACTTCTTGCAAACCTTGAAAAGAAGAAGGTTTTTAAGAAAGACAACGTCGTCAAATGGAAATGCAGAAACTGCGGATATGTCCATGAAGGAACAGAAGCACCGAACAAATGCCCAGCCTGTCAGCATCCACAAAGCTATTACGAAATCTACACAGAAAATTATTGAAAAATCCTAAAAACAATAGGAGAGCGTAGACAATGAAATCATTTAATATGAGAGACGCAATCAAGACGGCAATTCAAATGGAAAAAGACGGACATGCTTTTTATACAAAAGCAGCAGCGCAAACTACTAGTGAAACTGGCCGAGCCGTTTTTGAAAGCCTTGCCGCCGATGAATATGTCCATCTCGATACATTTCAGAAGATGTTCCAAGGGAGAATCAGTTCTGTCGAATGGGAAAAGCTAGTACAATCAAATGAAAAATACACCAATCTTTCAGTATACCCCAAAGACGTAAAAACCATGGAAAACGCACCTGCAAATAGCGATGAACTCGATGCACTTCGGATGGGAATGGACAGTGAAAAAGATGCGATTGACTACTACACATCAATAATGAATGAAACATCAGACAAAGAGGTAAAGGAAATCCTTGACGAAATCATCAACCAGGAGAAAAACCATTATCAAATCCTTCAACAGGAGTTTTCTCATCTAAGCTCAACAGGGCTTTGGTATGACCCGGACCCGCGAGGTGCGTAGTGGGGGTAGAGAAGACGATTGCAGAGGATCAACGAATCGTTGCTGATGCAGAGGTTGACTGTGTCGGGCTGTACTGTCCGATGCCCATCGCCATGACCAAAGAGACAATCGAAACAATCGAAATCGGTCAGATTTTAAAGGTCGAGGCTGACGATCCTGCAGCTGAAGAGGACATCAAACGATGGGCCAAACGAACAGGACATGAAGTCGTCCGATTTGAGAAAGAAGGATCTGTACTTACCTTCTACATTAAAAGAATGAAATAAAGGGATAGATATGAAAGATGAGAATTCAATCCTATACGTCCAAACCACGGACCAACCGGAAAAGCAATACTCGCCACTCGTGCTTGCACAGACCGCAAGGATGATGGATCTTTCCCCACGCATCTACTATCTTGGAACCGGATTGCGGATCCTTATGCCTGGTATCGCAGAAAACATCAAAATCGGTACATTCCCCAGTGTCGCTGAGATGTTAAAGAAGACCATGGAGATGGACATCGAGATTTATGCCTGTGAAGCGTCAAAGCAGATGCTCGGACTGGAGAAAGTCACGTTGATTCCCGGTGTGAAGATCGTCGGTGCAGGAACCTTAAATGATCTTGCGCTTGATGCAGGAGCCACCATGTGGTTCTAGAAGAGGAATGACTATGGCACGAATATACCTTGATCACGCAGCGTCACAGCCGGTTGACAGCCGCGTGTTTGAGTTTGCAAAACAATACCTAAAATCAGTCCATGGCAACCCTTCCTCGCTTCATTCTGTCGGGTTAGAGGCAAAACGAGCGGTGGAGGAATCACGACGTAACATCGCAGAGTTCATCCATGCGGAAAACGAAAGCACCATCATTTTCACAGCAAGTGCGACTGAGGCAAACAACCTTGCAGTGAAAGGAACCGCGTTACGAAACATCACCAAGGGAAAAGCGGTGGTCGCATCCGCTATCGAGCATATGTCTGTGCTTAATCCGATGAAGGAGCTGCAGAAAAACGGGTTCTCATTCACAACAGTTCCTGTTGATTCAGCAGGGACTATCAATCTAAACAAACTTGAGGATATCCTGACAACGTCAACGACGCTAACCTCGGTTATGTATGCGAACAATGAGATCGGGACGATAGAGCCTATCCGGGAGATAAGCAAGATCGTCCATGAGAAAGGCCTGTATCTTCATGTCGATGCGGTTGCCGCGGCAGGGAGGATCCCCATTGATGTCCAAAGGGATGGTATCGATCTGCTCACGCTTTCTTCGAACGACTTATATGGCCCTCAAGGAGCAGGGGCATTGTATGTCAAACCCGGGGTGAAGCTTCAGTCCGTCATCCTTGGCGGCGGGCAGGAGCGAGGTCTTCGGTCAGGCACTGAGAATGTCTTTGCGATCGCCGGGATGGGTGAAGCGGCACGGATCACACAGCAGGAGATGACGCAGGAATACAGCAGGCTTGTTCCCGTCAGAGATGCGCTTATCAAAGAAATCCTTACAATAGAACGCTCCTATCTCACCGGGCATCCCACGCAGCGCCTGCCACATCATGCAAGCTTCCGGTTCAGCGCTATCGAAGGAGAAAGCATTCTGTTAAACATGGACATGTATGACATTCAGGTTTCCACTGGTTCCGCGTGCTCGTCAAAGACGCTGGAACCATCACATGTGCTTCTCGCAATCGGGTTAAAACACGAGGAGGCCCATGGATCCATGGTGCTAACCCTCGGTCGGTCAAACACCATGGATGACGTTGGGTCGGTAAGCAAGGCGACGTATGAGACCGTGCAACGCTTACGGAACCTCTCACCATTATCTCAAGAATGGAGGAAATAGAAATGGCAAATGTAGGATATAGTAAAAAAGTCATGGAGCATTTCATGAACCCGCGCAATGTCGGCGTGATAGAAAACCCAGATGGGTACGGGAAGGTAGGGAACCCTGTCTGTGGGGACGTCATGGAAATTTTCATCAAGGTCAAGGATGACAAGATCACGGATATCAAGTTCCGGACGTTTGGCTGTGGCTCTGCGATTGCGACCAGCAGCATGGTCACCGAGCTAGCCAAAGGAAAGCATGTCGATGAGGCAGTAAAAATAACCCGGGGCGATGTCGCAAACGAACTGGATGGATTGCCTCCCCAGAAGATGCATTGTTCGAACCTTGCTGCGGACGCGCTCCATGAGGCGATTAAGGATTATAAAAACAAAAAACAAAAGAAATGAAAAAGGGGTAAGAACCTATGACAAACATAAAGGAAATCTATAAATGTACTGTATGTGGGAATATCGTGGAGGTCCTCCACGCTGGTGTCGGTGAACTAGTCTGTTGTGGGCAGCCCATGCAGCTGCTCTCAGAGAAAAAACAGGATGTGGGAAACGAGAAACATGTTCCGGTGATTGAAAAAACAACAACCGGTGTGAAGGTGAAGATCGGGTCGGTTCCGCATCCCATGGAGGAGAAACACTATATCGAGTGGATCGAGCTGCATGCTGATGGGATCGTGTACCGGAAGTTTTTAAAACCAGGGGAAAAACCAGAAGCAGAGTTCTGTGTGACCGCGAAGACGTTGTCTGCACGGGAATACTGTAACATCCATGGGTTGTGGACGTCTCAATAATCTGTTTTGACGTTCCTTTTTCTTCTTTTTTTTAAAAACAAAGTGATGGATAATTCGTAAAAGTTAAATAACCCCATTGCATACTAATTGTTAACAATTAACCAGGGAGGTAGGATATTGTCTGAAAGACATAGAGAAAAAACATCAATAACTAACGTCGCAGAAAAAGAACTTGACCTTCTCATTAGGCATATCGACGTACTGAAAACCGTCCGTGATCATGGACCCATTGGAATCATACGACTGTCTCAAATAACAGGCCAACCCCAACACGTGATCCGGTACTCACTGCGAACATTGGAACACGACGGTATCATCAAACCATCTGCCCAAGGAGCTATCATCACGGATAAAATCCATGAGACACTTGGTACCCTTGAATCGACCCTTGACGACATGATAACCACCATGAGCGATCTAAAAAAGAAACTGAAATAGCAGTAATTTTTCCAAACACTTGTGCAGCAGTGAATGCTATCCAAAATTTTTAAATAGGATTAGCCAATAGTCTGTCTAAAATTAAAACGAGGTCATTGAAATATGAAACACAAAAATATATGGCTCATAGCAATGCTACTAGGCAGCCTTCTGCTCATCGCGACAATTCCTGCACAGGCTGCGGATATAACAATTTCTGATTCAACAAACGATGTAAGTTCGATTGATTATCTTACAGGAGAAACCATTGTCGTCACTTCACATCCGGAAATCAATGT
>MUGE01000226.1:0-3017 GCA_002900545.1 Thermoplasmata archaeon M11B2D
GATGACACCGTCGATGATGTCAGCTGCTGGCTCGTTGGAGCGTTTGATCAGCATGATGTAATGGTGTACACCTTGTTTTTCTTTGTCTGGTATTGCTGTGTAACCCCAAATGGTTTTGTTGTTTTCCAGACGTTTTATGATGCGCCATACCTTTTGTCTTGAGAATCCGCAGGTTTTTGCGATTTTATCGATACTCTCATTTGAATTTCGTTGTAATTGTTCGATTACCCGCTTCTCATCTTGATCTATTTGTTTTTTGCTACTTTTTGCCATATTCTTTTTCCCCCATGATGTTTTGATTCTATAAGAGCAGGTTTTTTAGCTCTTTTATTACCTTTCAATATCAAGGAGATTGAGATTTCCCAATCTCTTAAAATGTTATAAATGTTTCGGATTAAGGCCGGTTACCATCGGTATATAGACTTTTTCAGAAACATTTATAAATTCAAACGAGATTTTCTATTGGGGGTTGTAGAGTTCGAATACCAAATCCTTTTTTTTACTCTTCAACTTCCCCTTTCCTCCCTTTTATAGGAAGAAAGTCCTATTTTTTTCCATAATATGAAACTTCGTATGGTTTTTAAATTTATAGGTTATTTGAGTTAAATAGTATATGTACAACTGCTGTCTTGAAACAAAGTGCATGCAATGCTGCATACAAACAAATATGATTCTTTCATATCGAGATATTGAGAGTATCGAAAAAATGGGATATGAAAAATTTTTTTTTGTTTCAGAGCATAATGGATGGCTACAGTTAAAAAATGTAGACGGTCGGTGCGTGTTCCATAATGGGACAGAATGTAGCATTTATCCCCAAAGACCAAAAGGATGTACCCTGTATCCCGTAGTCTATGATAATGATGATAAGAGAGCGATCCTTGACGACGAATGCCCGCAGAGACACTGTTTTTCGCTTTCGAAAACAAAGGTGATAGAACTTACCGCGCTCATCGCTCTTCTCGAAAAAGAAAGAACAGAACGTATGAAGAAAAACACCTGCACCACCACACAAAAGACAAGAAAGTAGAGATAATTATATATACTATACTGTATTGTAATATGCTTAGGGAGTGAAAGAACATGTCTATCAAAAAACATTTCGTACTACTTCTTTTCATCACCGCAATTTTTTTCCTACAGGCGCATGGGTATGCGTTCTCGCATAGCTCATATGAACCAACAGGGACCTTATCTGGGTATGTGACTGATACGCTGATGAATCCTCTTTCAGGAGCGCTTGTCCGAGTGTATTTCCATGAAACCTACGAAGAAAACTATAGTGATTCATCAGGATATTATCAAGTGACCGACATCCCTCTCTGCTATTGTCTGAAAAACGCAACGTGCTCAAAACAAGGGTATCTAACAGAATGGGTACTGCTAAGCATCGGTGAGAATACCACCTATGATTTCACTCTTGCTCCTCTTGGTTCAGATCCGTACCCGGTGTTGAATGGGACCTTGGGAAATAATGGAATATATGTCAGCTGTGTGAACGTCACCTTTGTAAATATCGAAAACATCGACGCTCTTTTTTATAAGCTTGATGATGCAGATTATACCCAATATCATGAACCTTTTATGGTTTGTGAAAGCGGGGCACATGCGTTGTGGTGGTATTGGATCTACCAAGGCAATTCCTCTGAGGAGTGTTTTATTACCCTAAAAATCGACCGTGACCTTCCAACAGTGCACCTCTCCGCTCAACGAATAAGTATAAACAAACGTAAGATTACTGGCGATGCAGCCGATGAAACAAGTGGAATTCATCGTGTTGAGTTCTTGGTCGATGGCTATCATTCGTACATCGATTATGATCTGCCGTATGAAGTTATTATAAGTGGCATTGGAATTCATGTTGTGAACGCCACCGCTTTTGACCTCGCAGGCAACTCAGCGAACAGCACGATCATCACTTCCTGTAGTTCTCAGATGCGTTTCTGCCTCCTGCGTCCACGTCTGTCTTGGTTCGTTTTTATCTATGAATTCGTTCAACGATTGTAATCCGATTGATGTGGTTCGTTAGCTTGGTTTCATGTAAGGTTAGTTTTTTTTAAAAGGAAAAATAGGCATTTTGTCAAAGGCATATGGAAATACATTTCGACTGATGTAGATACAATAGGCAGAGGACGGTATGCTTGCATACGCACATAATGGTACTGTGGTTAAGAAAAATTTTTGTGCAAACCAAATACTGCCTTTGTTGTCTTTTTGGAAAACGTCTGTTTTATCGTCGCTTCATTTGTTTTTTTCAACGAGTTGTCCTAACACTCCGTATGCTTTCGATGAGTCTTTTTTATTGAGTATGAAGGTAAGTTCAGTGTTGGTTGAAACTATCTCATAGATGTTGATGTTTTCCCATGCTAGTGCTCTAACGACATTATAAATCACCCCTGGCGTATGAAGGAAGTCTGAGGAAAAGGTCAGGGTTAGGGAGACAAGGTTTTTTTCGACGTTGAACACCTTTTCTCCTTTGAAAAGATCAAGTGATTTTTTCATGTATCGTTCGTTGGTTACGATGACGACCTCATGACGTCCATGGATGATGTTTAGGATATCTCCTTTTTCAAAGTCGACAATGTCGTAGAGACGTTTGAGTTTCGTAAAGAGTGTTGGTGAGCGGAGCAATGCAATATCACAGATGTCGGTTTTCAGGATGATTTCTGAGGAGTAGTCGAACGTTATTTCCTTGTGTTTTTTTTGGATGTCTTCTGTGTAGCGTCGTAGTGCCATGACGATCGCATGGGTCTTTACCTTTTTTCCAAGTTCTTCTTCTATCTTAGGTTTGAGCTGCTCTGCTAGTGATACGTTTGAGATGATTCCTTTGCTGAGTGGTTCTAGAATGAATAGTTTATCGCTGACGATTTTCTGAACAACGTGGCTGATGGTTACCATAATAACCCCTTCTTTTGTGATTATAATCACATAATGTTCTTATATACTTTCTTATTTATCATCTTTGCTTTTACGACATCTAGAAAGGAGGATGACATGAAAACGACTGGTTGGACTAT
>MUGE01000227.1:0-2990 GCA_002900545.1 Thermoplasmata archaeon M11B2D
GGACAATACGGAAGAACCATCCGAACATCGATCCAAGAACTATCCACCAGATTTTTTTGGTTACAGGATGGATGGGATATCGGTGAAAAAATCTTCAACATATCAGATGAACTTGGCGATCTTTCAGGTCGAAGAATTGAAGCAACGATTGTAGACAGACAAACAAACGCTATAGTGTTTTGGGGACGATTACAGGAAGGATATGCGGTACCCCCCTTTGGGAGAGGAGGTATCTGGCATCTGGACGAAGGATCAGGGACCATGGCGATGGATTCCTCTGGCAACAACAACCATGGGACAGTCCATGGCTCCCAATGGATATTGGGGAAGAAAAATTTTGCCTTGTTGTTCGACTATAACCCCAACGACTACGTACGAGTGCCAAGCGGACCAGGGTTAGAAATCACTGACGAAATAACCGTTGAAACATGGATTCAACCGATAATGCTACCGGATGGAATCCTTGATAACTTTGCCTTTGACATCAGATCACAGGGTATCTCCTGGATTCATATCTCAGGTGATATTTTTGCATTTGCTTTCTGGCATCCCGGGGTAAACACCAACTGCCGGGTCCAAACAGTCAATCTCTCGCCATCAGGGCAAATCGGCGATCAAGCCATTGACTCACTTGATTTTATCAGTGACGGATCTGCGAACGGGTTTGACCCGGATTTCATCCATATCGATGGGTCAGTCTATGCGGTCGCACATCGTTTCGACAAAGACGATGGCTTTGTCACGACTCTGCATATTTACGAGAATGGGACCATATCAGATACGATTATTGATCGATACAGATTCGAGGCGATTACAAACGCGTATTATTGCGACATCCTCCATGTTTCCGGGAACATATACGCGATTGCCGCCTCAGAGGGTCTTACGGACCAACCAGGGTTTCTGACCACGGTTGAGATCGCACCAAACGGCACCATTCGCAAATCAATCATTGACAGATTCGAATTCGAATCGGACGATTGCTCTTTTCCAAGACTAGCGAAAATCTCTGATACGAATTACCTCGTCGTCTACAGCAGCAGCAATAACGGGTATGCAAAAACAATCAAAATCGAAAATAACGGTACCATACATAAGACATTGATTGACGACTTCGAGTTTGAATCAGTCAGATGTTTTGAAACAGACCTGCAGCACGTCGCCTCTAGTCCTTCCACTGCATCAAACATCTACGCTATAGCATATCGAGGGAAAAACGATAACGGATATGTGACGACGATAGACGTAAAAAGTAATGGAACGATTGTCAACAACACCATCAGCATCCTTAAATTCGATCCTAGTGTCTACGGAGGACAACCCGACATAGAACGAACTGATGGCACAAGCAATGTATTTGCCATAGCGTATTTAGGTCCTTTAAAACAAGGGTACCTCACCACCATTAAAATATTCGATAACGGAACAATCTCAGACACGTTCGTAAATACTATTCGATTTACCCAGTACGAACAAGAAAATATGTATCCGACCATTGTCCATAATTCAGGAACAATCTACGGCATCGCCTATACAGGGAAAGGAGGGTACGGCTACCTTATCACCCTCTCGATAACTGATGCCGGAGAAATCAAAGGCATGATCGGTCAAGGTGGGATATTCAAAGACAACTCATATGCGTTGATAGCAAATGCGACAAAAGCCTTTGGAACGATAAACAACATAACGATTAATATATCAGGGATCCTAGCCAATAACTGGAACCATATCGCACTTACGTATGACGGATCATTTATGCGCTTGTATATCAACAATGCCCTTCAATCAGTGAATATCTCCTATCCGTACAACGAAAAAATAAATTTTACAGACGATGATTTGTATTTCGGGTATCTGTTCTTTGGGGCGTTAGACGAAATCGCGATCTATGACAGAGCGCTCACACCCCAGGAAATCTATGAACATTTCCTATACCCTGGAACCTTATAATAATCTGCGTGACGGTGCTTCTCTAACCAGTTTTAGTCTTTGAAGCCATCGAAGCAATGATTCGTTATTCGATCTCAGAATAGACCTCTTTATTTGGATATACGACAATCCCCTTTTCTGTGATGCTCATGGCAACGATTTTCTTCTGATGTTTCTCCCCTCGCATCTTCAGAACTTCGATGGCGTTTTCCCTTACGTTCTGACGCCTGATATTATAAATGACAATGACTCCATCAGCTAAGAACTCTTCAACGCCTGTTGGGGAAAACACTTCAGGGATTTGCTGCGTTTCAGTTACTAAAAATGTCGTCGCGCCAATTTTTTCGAAAAACCGGAACAACCGTTCAACATAAAACCGATAGGACTGCTCTTTCCCATGGAATGTCGAGGATATCGCGGTCAGTGAGTCAAGGATAATGAACTCAGGTTTAAATCCCATAGAGTCTGCGATAGACAACGGTTCCAATTCCATCAGCAGCGGGTCAACTTCTTTTGTCATCATTGCTTGAATATCGCTTCCGCTTTTTTTATCATAATAGTAAATCTCACTTGTCAATAATCGTTTGATTTTCAGATTCCCTGAGCTTATAAGGCGTTCCGGGTTCCATCCGAAATCATTCATATGGTCAATTAAATGTTGCTCTGATTCTTCAAACCCCATAAAATAACATTTCTTCCCTTTGGATGCATGATGCGCAAGGATCTGCAGACATAAATTTGTTTTCCCTGATCCCGTACCACCAGCAATAATCACGGAGGACCCCTTCGGTATTCCATGTTCAAAGAGCTTGTCAAAGCCTGGGACACCGGTTTGTATGTATTTTGAATCCTCTTCTTTTAATTCCATCACTTCCACCATTTCACCATCACCTTTTTTTCCCAATAATTACAATCTGTATAGATTTCGCCCTCTTAAAATCCTTTGGTTCGTTTTTTACTCTATTAAAAAAAATTTTTGATGATTTCCTAAGGACCATTACACGTACCGATGGTTTTTTTTAGAACAAAATAAGAAAAATTATTTGTAGTCATTTGACGTT
>MUGE01000228.1:0-2983 GCA_002900545.1 Thermoplasmata archaeon M11B2D
TGGTGCGCCCATCTTTTCACTAAACGCTCGTGTAAACTCTGGTGATTCTTTCTCTCCGACGATGATATTGGTCTTAATCATCCCAAAGACCTTATGGATGAGATGTATCTTTTCATTGGCAACAAAATGAATGTCCTCAAGATAAGGATCCCTCATGAACGCCTCAAGAGGCCCACCACCCACAAGCGTTTTGATGATGTTATACTGAAGCACATTCTTCTGAAAAGATGTTACTTTCACCTTCTCTTGTCTAGCGTTTCCCCTCTTTTTTGGTATTCCCTGTGTTCCTGCTTTCTCGTCAATGAGTGCAATCTCATCAATTAGCTCCTTTATGACCTCTCGCATTTCATCGTCTGTGAGCACGCTTTTTTTCTCAGGCGCTTTCTTGACAATTAATTTCAGGACCATATCAAGTTTCTCTCTAAGCACATCGTTTATTGTAGGTTCGATGACATGGTATTCTAATTCATCCATGTCCTGTGTCCGGTAGATATGGATAAAAACAACCCCTTTGGTAGGGTAGATGAAATTTGGATATGACTCGTTTCCGGCCTCATGAGGTACTTTACTAAAAAAGACAGGGTTTCCCATCTTATGGCGTATTGATTCAAGATATTCTTTAAGATGCTGGTTATCAACAAGAAGCTGTTCGATTTCTTCTTTTTGCATAGTATCCATAGATTGCTTCCCTTTTCCTCAGCTGTTTTATATCATTTTTTTCTCTTTAGATTGAAATAGGCAACGCTTTTTCGCCTTCTCTATAGAAAGTCCAGATGAATTGAACGACTTCATAGTAATCAAAGATTTTTTCCTCAAGCATACGCTCAAGGATATGTTTCCTACGGTCAAATTCATCATAGATTTGCATTGGGTCGGTCAATCCAGCCATTTTTGCAATGCGCGATTCCAGGGTGTAACTGTTCCTATTTGCTTTAAACGCATGGGTGTCGTCGACCGCATTCCATTCAAAAGCCTTCCGGGACATGATCCCATCGACCTCTTTGTTGTATCCTTCCACCTCATCAACAGACAACACCCGTCGAATACGTTTGCCTTTCCGTTCAACGGCCATTTGAATGAGAACAACATCAAGGTTATCCATAAACGATTTTGGAATGTTAATAGGATGGCCGGTAAATCGCTGAATCACTTTGGTGACACTCCCTGCATGAAACGTTGTAATGACAGGATGTCCGGTCTGCATTGCTTGAAAGACGACACGCCCTTCGATTCCTCGGGTTTCCCCAGGGATGATATAATCTGGTCGTGATCGAAGACCTGCCCGAAGAAGGTCCTCAAGCTCTATGTGTCCTTCCTTCGGACCTGTGGATTTCGTCAACAACTGCTGCCATACCGCATGAGGGACTTGAACCTCAGGGGTGTTTTCAACGGAGAAGATTTTCTTCTCAGGTGGGATGAATGGGATGATGGCATTGGCTGTCGTGGTTTTCCCAGAAGCGGTCTCTCCACAGACAAACAGACTTCTCCCATACTGGAGACATAACCAGAGATATGCAGCGACCCCGCAATCAAACGTCCCCCAGTTAATCAACTGCGTGACACTGATAGGCGTTTCGCTGAATTTCCGAATTGTCATGGTCGGACCTGTCAAACTGACGTCTTTACTATGAATAATATTCACTCTGCTACCGTCCGGAAGGGTCCCATCTGCGATTGGTTGTCCTTCACTTACAGGGCTGCCGATTTTCTCACTAAATTCTTGGGAAAATGTGTTCGCCCAGGCTTTATCGATAAAAATGTTTGTTTTTATCATCTCAAAAATCTTATGGATGAGATGAACGTTTTCTCCAGTGATAATATGAATATCCTCTAGGTATGGATCTCGCATGAATGGTTCAAGGGGGCCCCCACCAATGATGTTTTTTGTTATATCATACTCGATATTCTTTTTTTCCAGAGCAGTCAAGCGTACTTTTCCATGTGTTAGTTTCGTAACCCCTGCTGAACGTTCGTCAATAATCGTTAGTTGATCCATCAGTGATCGGATACCTTCTTTAAGTTCCTCATCGCTTCTAACCGTCTTCCAGAATGGCGCCTTCTCATACATCAAATCAAGAATCTGATCGCGTTTTACTGTTTCTTTTTCATTGAGGTTAGGTTCTATCGCATAGTACTCATTTCCTATCATGTCCTTTGTACGATAGATATGGATAAACACCGCTCCTTTCGTCGGATAAATAACATTTGGATATTTTTCGTCCTTTAAATCCCGAGGTAATTTACTATAAAAAATAGGAAATTGCATCTTATTCCGTATCTCGTCAAGGTACATCTTAAGATGGGGATTCTCTCTGATGATTTTGTCTTCCTCTTTTTGGTCCATCCTCGTCATCCCTTTCCCCTCCTTAAAATGCAACGCCGCTTGATTCAATAGTCAAACCAACGTTCGGTCGGACTGAGAACCTGGTCACCGGGTCGTATTTATATCGTGCCCCATTGAATTTCTCAAGATACATATTGTATACTATCCCGATGCCTGGTGCTGTCTCCCGAGATGTCCGAAAATGAATGGTTGTTATCATTCGGAACGTGTTATGGATTTCTGTGGACCATTCTGTTGGGTTTGCGGTAATGAAAATAATTTTTCCACATCCGGTCAGTCGATTGAAAAAATTTGTTAAATCTGTCAGATTTTCATTGGTGAGGCTGTCTTTTAACAGGGTTGAGAGCGAATCGATAACGATGATTTCAGGGTCAAACAGTTTTCTGCTTGTGATGAGCCGTTCAAGGAATGTTTTTCGAGGCAGTGTTTCTGCAAGTGTCACCTCGGTCGAGACAAATAACAGTTTTCCAGCCATGAGATATTTTCTGACATCGTATCCAACCGATGCGGTCTGTCGGAGGAAACTCTTTATGGTGAATTGTGTCGATACATAAGAACATGAGCCGCCATTTCTCAACAGACTGTAGCAAAACCGCTGGCAGAAAATACTTTTACCGGTTCCTTCTTTTCCTTCGATAA
>MUGE01000229.1:0-2965 GCA_002900545.1 Thermoplasmata archaeon M11B2D
AAATAAATAGAGATTTTAGATTAGTTGTATTTAGAGTAGAATAATTGTATTTCAGAAAATATCTATCCAGATTTTCTATATAATTTTGTAGTCTAAGTAGAACCATTTGTCTGCATTCTTTGAACTACATAAGTATTTGTTAGGATATTTTCATTTAACAACGTTATTTTTTGGTAGTTTTGATTTTCATAAAAGACAGCCACATAAGGAACCTGCATGGTCGTCCTACAGACCACTGCGATAATGTTTATATAGTACATGTGCGATAATTTTTATATCTTAGGACAATAAGACAAAGGGGGAAACCATATGAAAAAAATCATATCAATAGTTGTATTAGGAATTCTGCTGGTAAGCGGATGTGGAGCTATCGCAACACAGACAATCAAAGACCAACCAACAACACAAACGATCACGCAAACAATGACTGTAACCTTTTCACCGTATCAACTCAAACAAGTGGACAGGGGTTATGGTGAAATACAGATACAAGAAGCAACCAACGAGCTGTTGGCACCAGGTAAACCTGTGCTGCCGATGATGGTGAAACACCTAGAGCTTGAATTTGGGGTTCAAAACATACAAATCCACGTACAACCACTCCATATCTCAGAATACGAAGTGCCCATACGAATCCTTCCATCGCCAGAACCGGTTTCAACGTATACTCCCTCTACAGAATGTCAGTATGAAGAAGATGAATCAGTATATGCTAGCATTGACTATTATCCTGGCAGCTGGTACAGTTGCCATGTCGCCTGTGGTCTAAACAAATACAACGAACACGTCACTCATGTTCCTATACATGTCTATCCTGTTCAATATTCTGCTGGACAAAACAAAATCATCGTAGCAGATGAACTGCAGATAACTATAACCTATGAGCCACCGAAACAACCAATTCTATTTGGGGATGATTACGACATGGTTATTATTACCCCTAAAATTTTTGAGCCGCAATTGAAATGGCGTCTCATCCCGTTTAAAAACAACCATGGAGTAAATACGTTTTTGAAGGTAGCAGAGGATATCTACGAGGAATATGAAGGAAGAGATAAACCAGAGCAAATAAAATATTTCATTAAAGATGCTATTGAGCAACACGGAATTACGTATGTTCTTCTTGTCGGGGGTCTGAAAAGCTACGAAGATGCAAACGATAAAGATGATTGTAACCAAGGGAGTACGGATTGGTATCTCCCAGTACGATATACAAATATTGTTGAACCTAAAGATCAACTTGGTGACCCTGGTTTTATTAGTGATGTCTATTTCGCAGACATCTATAAAGAGGGAGGAGAATTTGAAGACTGGGACAGCAGCGGCGATGGCATTTTTGCCGCATGGTATGTATCTGGTGGTATCGAACGAGATCGGCTTGATCTAATACCTGATGTGTATGTTGGCAGAATACCTGTACGGAACCGATATGAGCTTACGGTTATAATCAATAAAATCATCCAATACGAAAAAACACCAGCAGACCCCTCCTGGTTTAACAAGGTTATTACCATCACTGGTGATAGCTTCCAGGATCAGGATGAATGGGGAATATCATGGGATACGAAATCAGTGCCAGATGGAGATTACACAATTTATGCACAGGCGACAAATCTCGATGGTGAAGTAGGACCAATCGATGAGGTTCATATAACCCTTGATAAAACGCTTCAATCATCAGTATCCTTCTTCGAAGATGATCACCTTCGGGTTGATTCGTATCCTGCACCACCGATTGCTGAAATCACCTCGCCATCATGCGGAGATATCCTAGGATATACCGATGTGGAGTATACACCGACAAACGCATATAGTGGTTCTGAATGGGCGAATGTACTCTATGAGGATGAAGTAATGACGATTAACGGAAAATCCTATGATCCACAACCCTATGGAAACTGGACTACGCTTGACCTATGGATTAAGGATAGTAACGGAGATGTGGTTTTTGAAGAATATGGGATTTTACGATCAAGTTGGATTGAAGGAGATTGGACGTGTGGAGATAAATACAGTTATGATCGATGTGGAGTAGAAGGATACACAGACGAATCTTTTGAAGTTCAGCACCTCTGGACATCCAACGGTGATTTTACACACGCAAGAAAAGTGTTACGAGCTTGGAATAAAGGAAGTGGCTTTGTATTCCATTCCGGCCATGGAAACCCTTGCGCCTGGTCACAGCACAAACCAGGGATACCTGGTGGACGGGCAAATGCAAGCATAAAAGGTCTTTCAACCATCAATCCATTCGGACCACCGTTTTTTTCGATAAATCGCCTGTTAAACTTCAACAAACTTCCTATTGTCATCACTAGTCTAGGGTGCCATCTCGCGCAGTTTAATGTAACCTATGAGAAAACCATGGAAGACGACTCATACTGGACGTATGGTGTACCTGCCATCAAATGTTGGGCATGGTATCTGACAAGCCTTCCAAAACGAGGTGCCATCGCGACCATCGCAAATACCGGCATCGGTTATGCATGGCTTGGTAGCAGGACGACAGTTCATGGCAGCGGGTATTTCGGCCCTGAATTTTTACGAGTGTACTTCCAGGAAAACATGTATAACGTCGGACAAACATACGGGCAAACGATGACAAATTATATTGTAGACCATGGGATCGAGTACTGGCAACATGTGAAAATGATGTGCGAATGGCATCTTATTGGCGATCCAAGTCTGCTGATAGGTGGATATCCCTAAACTCTCCCCTTTTTTTTCCCTTAGATACAGTAATCATATCATCCAGGACTCCAAATAAGAGGTACCAACTATGAAAAAGCAACTTATCGTTATTGCAATCCTAGCTATCCTGAGTAATGTCGGATTATGTGGATGTAACGATATTACTACCACGTCTACTGCTGAAAAACAGAAATTCATTGGGACTTGGTACAAAAGTAATTATTTGGTTATGGATCTTTTCTCAGATGGAACATGTTCCTATCTAGGGGAAACT
>MUGE01000230.1:0-5194 GCA_002900545.1 Thermoplasmata archaeon M11B2D
CGCCGAGCGGATTCGGCATTTTCAAATATACGAATTTCAATTTGTCACCGCTTCGTATCGGCTGCATTTCATTTCCAAGATTCAGCTTATCTATCTGTTTGTTGTGCAGTATTGCCGCACGAACATGAATTGGAGTTCCTTTCCTGAAAGAGAAATTTGCCTCTTGATATTTCTCAATGTCGCTCACCCCCCTCGGAAACGCAATCGACTCAATTGGCAGTTCTTCAAATTCTTTTCTGAATCCGACCACAAATTCAATCATATCCGATTCGGTTCCATTCAGCGCAATCTCATACGATTTTTGTAGGGCGGTTCTACATGGTTCTGGAACCGAAGACCGTTTTGTTTCCAACCCAGTAATTTTCAATTCTGGTGTATCGTAACGAATGCCTTCCTCGTCGCACACAGACAACACATAGCGTTTTTTCCCAGTCCATATTCCACGATTGGCAATTACCTCACGCTTCATGCGCATTGCCTGTGAATACGCGCAAACATATTCTGCCAGTTCGGTATATGACTTGTCAATATGAGGAATTAATTTTTTCTCGCACAATGCATTAATAAAATTGACTTTTTCTAAAATACTAACAGAAGCATCATCACCAAATTTTTTTTCAACGAAATCCTTTACCGTGATGTAGTTGGAATCTGTGTCGATATAGATGACATAATCAACATTGTTGGTACCAAGAACCTTATTAAACAACTCATTGAACCGCTTTTCAATCCACCGAATCGACAATTGACCGGATGATGTGATTGCTGCCGCTTGCCGATGGTCATAAAAACGAAAATACTGATTACCAAGAGCGCCATATCCACTGTTCAATGTTGTTTTCAGTCCACGCTCCAACAGCGAATATCGCTCCATGCGTTTTGTTTCTTCGTCGTGCGCGCGCGTGTCTTTGTCAATGGATTCCAGTTTTTTCTTGGATTCCTTTGCCATGGACTTGTATCGCTTTCGTTCGGCGTACATGGTTTCCATGATTTCACCAAGAAAGCCCTGTGAATCTGTTTTGAAAAACTGTCCATTTGGGGTCATGGTCAATTGGTGTTTTTTCAAAATAGAAAAATCATGCTCTTCCGACAAAATGTAATCGACCGATATTGCCCCGATGTCGATGTGTTCTTTCACTTCTTCCGGAACATATTCGACGGGAACAAATTTTTCTGGGGAAATGTTGTATTGAATAACCAAGTGTGGGTACAGGCTGTCCAAGTCAAACGACACCGCCCACTCATGCATACCACATACTGGGTCTTTCACATACGCACCATCATATGACGACGACACGACAAGTTTGTCTTTTTGCGGAACTGCTATGCCTCGCGCAAGAAGGTGGTTGTAAATCAAACAATCCCACATGCGCACCTGAAAAAACACATCTTCGTAGTTGCACTTTGACTGGTATGCGAGCACCATCGCCAAATCAATCATTTTTAGTTTGGCGTCCAGTCGGTCAACCAAGTCAACATCGCGCAGGTTATATTCCATGAAAGTCTGGAAATCATTATCACACAACTGCCACAATGGACCGTCATATTCTAGCTTCGATTCGCCAAGCTCTTCCTTTGCAATGAAATCCAGTTTATATGATTCTCTCGGAACCAGACGAAATTTCTTGTACAGATTGTAATAGTCCAGCACAGCCACACCGCCAATAGAATGAACAACTGATTCGCGGCCATTGACAAATGTGTCTTTGGTGGAAAGAAGGTTCCATGGGGACAGCGTTTTTGTTTCGTCTTCACCGATAATCTTGGTCATGCGATTGACCAAGTACGGAATATCAAACCCCTCGACATTCCAGCCGGTAACAATATCTGGGTGTTTATCACACCACCGAGCCAGAACTTGCCGCAACAAATGCGGTTCATTGTTGCATTTTGTATACACAACATCATGTGTTCTGTTTTCTGGAACAACAAAATCACCACATCCAAACAGATAAGATGTCTTACCAATACGCATACACACCGCAGTAATTTTGTCCGACGCATATTCTGGTTTCGGAAAGCCGTTCCTGCTATCAACTTCGATGTCGATATTACACACAGTAACTAGCGACGAGTCATACTCAATCGGAGTTTGCGGATACTCGTTCGCAATGAATTGATATGTCCAATTGGTGTTCCCAAAAATTTCAAAATTAGAAACATCGGAATATCGCTCTAGGAACTCTTTACAGTCTGAAATTTTTCCAGGGTTGACCACAGACAACGGTCTACCATCCAAGGTAACCGCATCAGGAGTTGTTTGTTTGTTTGACAGAAGATACAGAGACGGAGAAAAATCCTTTATCCTATACTGTCGTTTGGTTCCGTTTTCGACTTCACGAACAAGAATCGAATTGCCGTATGTTTTAACATTCGTATAAAACTTCATTCACACCTCACATTAATTATCATTATTTACCAGTGGAACCAAACCCCCCATTTCTATCCGTTTTTTGTGTTGGGCGGGATTCAATTTCCATCATACCCATTCGACAATCAACCACAATTTCCGCTTGTGCGATACGGTCACCGTGCTTAATGTAGTAAGGACTGTCGCTGGTGTTCATCAGCAGCACCATAGTTTCTTCGACATAATCCTCGTCGACAACGCCTTCGGCGTTTGCCATTGTGATGCCATGTTTCCAAGCCATACCAGAACGAGGGTGAATTCGAAGAGAGTGTCCAGCAGGTATATCAAAAATTAGACCGCATGGTACCAGAACGCGTTCGCCGTGTCCAATGATAATTTCATCTTCACATTCGATTTCGCGCGGTATTCCATTGCGCGTCATTTTTTTGACTTTTCGCCCTTTGATATCAGCAACCAAATCAAAACACGCGCTTGACTGGGTAGCATATTTTGGATGTTCAATACTGTTTCCTGAAACTCGATAGTACCTAAGCAACATTACTTATCCTCGGATTTTTTGACACGCATTTCGTATTTACGGAAGAATTTTTATTTGCGAAACCGTCGCCATCGGCGATTGGAATGCTTGTTTGTTGACGATTTCAACCAACCCCCACTCTTCCAGCAATGCGGCGATTTTATTTCGGCGAGCAATATCGTTTTCTGAAAAATCTACAGGCTTACCATCAAGAGCAAACAGTTCTTTGAAATGAACAATAAAATAACGCCCGCGTTTGTGTAGTATGTGGCACGACTGGTACAAAATTTTTGTTTTTTCGGACGCGATACCAATTCTGGTTAGTGTCTCTTTTATTTTCAAAAAATTTTCCGCATCATTCAGTTTCACTTCAAGCATGGTATCAACTCCAATTACAACATTGGCTCTGTTCATTTTTTGCCGCCTTTTTCCGTTTTTCTTATTATATTGTCAATATCTGACTGAGGCAGGACATCTAAGATTTCTAGTGCCTTTCTTTTGCTACAAGAATGATATTCACAAACAGCCTCAATCAGGTCTAGGTCATCCGGCTTAATCCATTTGCTGAATCGCTTTCTGACCCTAACAGTATTTAGAAGAAAATGAAATTGCGGTTTCTTACCAAGTGATGGATGTTTGTTTAGCTCGTTGGCAATCAACACAGTATCAATGAAATAACTCATGCACTTGTTCATCACAAATGGAACATATGCCGATTCGACAGCTTCGGGGTCACCGTTTTCCAAGAACAAATCTGTTTTCGTCTCGTTCACCGCACGAAGAAAGTCTCTCAACTCAGGCATCAACAAACTCCACATTCATCATTATCTCTGTCAGGAACGCAGCCAAGTTAATCTCTTGGTCGGCCACGACGGACGCGGCTTCCTGATACCGAGCAATTAACAACACCACTTCCGGTATACTTTCCTTTTTGAAAATGGTATATGACTCATCATAAAACCTACGGAAAACAACGGCGGGGTCATTATCACCATAGAAGGCAACCCACTTTCGCATGTCGGTGAAATTCTTGTGGCGAAGAGCATTCAATAAGTCTTCGAAATCAACGGACACCAGACTAGACAATACTCCAGAATCAATTGGCGAACCAAGTGTATGGAATTTTTGAAGTATGTTCAAAATTCGTCGATTGTCTGGGAAGAATTTTGTAATAATAGTCGCAACAACACGCTTATCGTAAGCAACACCTTCTGAATCCAGAATCGAAACAACCCGTTTCAGTAACATCCCCATAAGGTGTTTTTTCTCTTCATCCGGAACCCTGAATTGTATTTCGGTGCAACGAGACCGAATCGCATCAATCAGCCTATTCGGAAAATTGCAGGTCAATATGAATTTACAATTTGAAGAAAACTCTTCCATAAAGGCACGGAGTGCTGGCTGTGTACTATCTTTGTTCAGGTAATCGGCCTCGTCCAGAATCACCACTTTGATTCCACCACCGATAGAAACCGAACTTGCAAACTGGGCAATCTTTGTTCGTAGTGTGTCGATGTTTCTTTCGTTGCTTGCGTTCACAAACAAGTAATCAACACCAAGTTCTTCACACATTGCCTTTGCCACGGCGGTCTTGCCGGTTCCTGCGCTTCCGTGCAACAACAAATGCATAGACAGCGTGCCAGACGAAACCATTTTCTGAAAAATCTGTTTGGTTTCTTCTGGTAGGATACATTCGGACACAGTTTTTGGACGATATTTTTCCGCCCACCACAGTTCATCAATCAATGACATATTACTCACCATATGTGGTTGTTGTTTCCAGTGCGGCATAGTACCGAACACTGCCATCATCACTCTCAAACCGACAAATCGGCTTGGACGAAATACTCACATTGTATGTGTTTGGGAGCATCTTGAAGTTTGCGGCCAATAATACAATTCGATATTTATCACCATTGCCATCAGCAACCTTCAATTTGAAATTATTGACAGAAGAATTTTTTTCGTCTGTCGCCTCAACGAAAATATCTTGACCGTCACTACTGAACACGATGTTTGGTGCCTGAAGAATAGAAGCGGCACGAATGGTCTGCGCCAGTTCATCGGCGGAAATGACGAACTTGATTTTCTCATCCGGCATAATGATTTCTTTTTTTGGAGAATCAACAAATGTCGGGTCACAGAAATTAAACCGCAAGTTGGAACGACCATCTTCTTCGCGGATAACAACAAATGAATCATCAACATCAAAATCAAATATGGGCGACTTGAACAGGGAAAACACCACAAGCAATTCTGTCAAGTCATATACGGAAAATGATTTCAGAAAATCTTCTTCCAGAGTA
>MUGE01000231.1:0-2938 GCA_002900545.1 Thermoplasmata archaeon M11B2D
GAGGAACTTGGTGGTGCTGACACCCATTGTAGGGAAAGCGGTGTCTCAGACCATGATGCGTTAGACGACCCTGATGCCATCCGAATCACCCAGAACATCGTCGAAAATTTCAATCGAGAGGAAAAGACCCATCTGGATATCAAACCACCTGAGGAGCCAGCCTATGATATCAAAGAGATCTATGGGATTTTGTCTAAAGACCCACGCAAACCCTTTGAAGTCCGGGAGATTATTGCCCGTATCGTCGACGGGTCTAAATTCCATGAGTTTAAAGCATTGTACGGCACAACATTGGTGTGCGGGTTTGCCCGAATCATGGGATACCCCGTTGGGATTCTTGCAAACAACGGCGTGTTATTTTCTGAGTCTGCTCTGAAGGGGACCCATTTCATCGAGTTATGCTGTCAGCGGAAAATCCCTCTTATCTTTTTGCAGAATATCACGGGTTTTATGGTTGGCAGGAAATACGAAGCAGGTGGGATTGCGAAGGATGGGGCAAAAATGGTCACTGCAGTGACCTGCGCCCAGGTGCCCAAGTTTACCGTGATCATAGGTGGATCGTTTGGCGCTGGGAACTATGGGATGTGCGGCAGGGCATATGGACCTCGACAGCTCTGGATGTGGCCAAACGCACGTATCTCTGTTATGGGTGGTCAACAAGCAGCAACTGTGCTTCTCACTGTGAAAAGAGATCAGCTTTGGAGGAAAGGGATTGCGATGACAAAAAAAGAGGAAAAAGAGCTGACAGACCCGATTATGAAAAAATACGAAACCGAGGGTAATCCATATTATTCCACAGCCCGCATCTGGGATGACGGAATTATCGATCCTGTGGATACCCGATTGGTCCTTGGCCTTGGAATATCTGCATCGCTAAACGCACCAATCCCTGATTGGAAGCCTGGTGTCTTCCGGATGTAACAAACGTATGTTGGTCTTTCTATGAGCTATGATGTCGTGGTTGTCGGTGCTGGTCCTGCGGGTTCAACCGTAGCAAAAAACCTTGCGGAAAAAGGGATACGGGTCTTGATTCTAGATAAGGCGACCTTCCCTCGAGATAAACCCTGCGGTGGTGGTCTTCCCACCCGGGTCATAAAACGATTTCCATACATCGAACCGTTCATCGATTCGGTCTCCTATGGTACAACGATGTATTCGTCATCGCTTCGGTACAAGTTTGATCTCATCCGTGACAAGCCGTTTCTCTTAATGGTCCTTCGCAAAGATTTTGACGATAACCTATTGAATCTTGCTCAGCACGCCGGGGCGAGTTTTCAAGGAGGTAAATCAGTCGTCGATGTTCTCGTTCAAAAAGACAAGGCTATCGTGCTGCTTGAGGATGGCCAATCCATCGAAACACAGATGGTGATTGGCTGCGATGGGATGCATAGTGTGGTTGCAGAAAAAACAAAGTTATGTAAGAAACTTGAAGTTCTCTGTGTTTGTCTCGTCCAGGAACAACCACTCAAACCGACCCAGTTGACAACGTTTTTCACCAAGAAAAAAATGACCTATCTCTTCATCAAGGCACAGGGGATTGCTGGGTATGGATGGGTGTTCCCAAAGAAAAACTGTGTCAACATCGGAATCGGTGAGTTCCAATCCGCTATCTCCAAGACTCGACCAAAAAAACCATTAAAAGAAACCTATGAGGCGTTCATTACGCTTCTTAAGGAAAAAAAATTACTCCCGAGAGACTTCCCGGTTGAAAATCTGAGAGGGGCGACCCTTCCTATCTTCCCATTAGAGAATACCTATGGGGATCGTGTCCTGCTGTGTGGTGATGCCGCAGGCTTCATCAACCCGATTACTGGTGAAGGTATTTATTATGCGATGGCTTCTGGGCATATCGCCGCCAACATCATCGCAGATGCATTTAGGTCAAAGAATTTTAGCCATCGTTTCTTGTCACGGTACCAGGACTTGTGGATCAATGACTTTGGAAAGGATCTCAAAGCACTCGGTAGGTTTAACAACCAATGGGGAATGGACTCTGAGAAGATACTACGGATGATGACACATGATATAAAATTCGCACGGTTGATTATCGGTGTGAGTGGTGGGCAAATCAGCTTTACGAAATATAAGAAAGCCTTAATCCTGCGATATATCTATAGTTTCCTAAAGAATCTCTTTAGCAAAAAACCGAAATGAAGAGAGCCGGTGTTATTGTGTCGAACGGAGCTGTCGTCTGAGTATTTTCCCTGAGATGGTTTTTGGTAATTCATCCATGTATTCGATGATACGGGGGTATTTGTAGGGTGCTGTGACTTTTTTCACATGATCCTGAAGTTCCTTGGTCAGTGTCTCTGAAGGTTTATAGCCTCTGGCAAGAACCACATAGGCTTTGACGACAATACCTCGGATTCCCTCCGGGTCAGAGGCACCGACAACCGCGCATTCCGCGACCGCGTCATGTTCAATGAGCGCTGACTCGACCTCGAACGGCCCAATCCTGTATCCGGATGACTTGATGATATCATCGTCACGGCCAACAAACCAGAAGTACCCCTCTGGGTCCTTGTAGCCCTGGTCACCGGTGTAGTAATAATCGCCCTGAAATGATTTTTTCATGATTTCCGGGTCCTTCCAATATTCTTTGAACAATCCGGGTGGTCGAACTCCACCGACGTAGAGTGCGATATTGCCAACCTCGTTTGTTTTCAGTTCATTTCCATTGTCATCGACGATACGAACGTCATGACCTGGTGTCGGTTTGCCAACAGAGCCGTACTTGATCGGCATGAACGGGTAATTGGAGAGGACACAGACGGTCTCAGTCTGTCCGAAGAAATCATAGATTTCTAGGCCGAACGCATCCTTCCAGACTCTGATGACCTCAGGGTTTAATGGTTCACCTGCACTCATACAATGCCGTAATTTGAGCTTGTATTTGGAGAGATCCATCTGGATGAGCATTCGATAGACGGTGGGCGGT
>MUGE01000232.1:0-2920 GCA_002900545.1 Thermoplasmata archaeon M11B2D
AAACTACAAATATAGCGTGATAAATAGCTTGTATATATCAGATAAGAGGGAGTCATGGCTGGGGTTACGAAATCAAAGATACGATTCACGAAGAAAAACAAAAAGAAATTTTATATTATATCTATAATTTTTATACTACTTATATGTAGTTTCCCCCATGTTCCAAATGCCGAATCACTCACACAATCTACTCTCTTACCCTTCGACCCACTCATAAACACACCTCCTGTCCTTATCAAAGAACACCCAACCCTGCTCTACCCACCCGACGAACACACACAATCCAAAACCCAGGAAATACAAACACACCATTCTCTTGAAAAAACCATGGAAACCACCCCCTGGTGGAACCCCAACTGGCATTACCGCAGAGTCTACAACGTCATCGGCACAGGAACCATATCTCTCCAGATGAATTTCACCGCGATTCTTGCATCAGTACAGGTAAAAGACAAGACCTTTGACAACACCAGCATCCACATCGTTCAACACCATTTAAACGGCACGACGGTCGTTGTCAACACAAGCTCGTTTAATGAAAGCAGCGTCTTTGACAATAGAACAAACGCGGTAGGCACCCTCCTATGGAACGTATCTGAGTCTTGTGTCTACGCTGTGTATTTCGATGTTCTTGAAAACAGAGGAACCCGTAGCAAAACATCCGAAACCGACACACTGCTCCCCTCAGGGTCTATCCAGGTTTCTCTGCTAGGAACCCATGGCTGGTGGCCTGAGTATATCACAACCTTTGAGACGTACTATCCACTCAACACGACACTGACCATAAACGTACAGACTACCGCCCTCGCAAAGAACATGACTGCCTATTTCTTATGCAACAACCAGCCTATGTTTACCATGTCCTTTAACACGCTGGATAATCTCATATGGGCTGTTATCACACAAAATCTCTCAAAAAGAGGCGATTGGACACTACGTGTCATAGGATATGACGATGCCGGGTACCAGACCAGCCCCCTGACCGTTGGTTTTTATGTCGGCCAGCCTGACCTTAACGTCTCCGCTCTCACCATACCATCGGTATGTTACATAGGATATCCTGTCACGGTCAGTGCACACATCCGTGCGGTCAACACCACCGTTACCCACGTGAACGTCTCGCTTTTTGTAAACAACATCATCAATACAACCCAACAAAACATAACAATCCAAAAAAACGAAAACAAGACCCTTCAATTCTCCTGGAAACCCGCTAGCAAGGGACAACATAACCTCTCTGTTTTGATCAACTACAGTGATTCAAACCCGGGGAACAACAAGAGATGGAAGATCGTTACCGTCGAAGGAATCCCAGATATGGCTGTCCTGAACATATCGGTCGCACCCACCCCAGTTCATGAGGGAAACCCCGTGGCGGTCACCGCAACTATCCGCAACACCGGCGATGGAAACGCATCCGACTACGAAATCGTCCTGTATTGTGAGCAAAACGAAAACAACCATACCATGTACTACACGGATAAAAAAAACTCAACAACAATCAGCCTGAAAAAAAACCAGTACACAAATGTGACCCTCATCTGGGAGAACACCCTGTACGGAAAACCCAGTTTTCGCGGCGAATGGGCGGTAGGTATCCAGATTCGTAACACCACCCAAACACCGGATAAAAACGGTACGAACAACAAAAAAGCACTCTTCCATGTCCTACGAGTACTACCCGCAGAACGTATTCCACCGCTCCTTACCAATCTCGAATACCCGGGAAACCAGGAACAAGGAAAACAGGTTCTCATCAGGGTCAAAGCAACCGACCAATCAGGCATAGGGACCGTGTCCATCTCCATTACAACCCCAAACAAGACCGTTGTCGACGCAGCAATGACTGCAACAGTAAACGACCGCTATGAGTACCTCTTTGATGCGGTTCAACTCGGCAGGCATGACTTCTCCATCAAAGCCACCGACCGTTCACCGTTTAAAAATCAATCAACGATTTATGGATCCTTTTCCGTTGTTGAAGAAAGGACGCCACCGACCATCACCTACTTTGGTGTCATTCCCATCGTGCAGCTGCCAAATACCCCGGTGGAGATCCGCTGCATGGCCACGGATTTCTCAGGAATACACTCTGTTGAGGTGATCCTCTGGTTCCCGGATAACCGCTCAGAGGTCCACCAGATGCGCACCACCCCCCCTGACACGAAATACGTGTACACGACGACATATGAACGTGTCGGCAAATACGTCTTCACCATAACGGTGCAAGACGCCAAAGGGAACAAAAAAACCACTGAGCAGAAAACATTTTGGATCACCAAACATCTCAATGATACCGACAGTGACGGCATGCCAGACGCCTGGGAGCTCCGCTACGGGTTTAACCCCTACGACCCCGCCGATGCAGCACTGGATCCTGATAACGACGGTCGTACCAACCTTCAGGAATATCGGCAAGGCACCGACCCCTTAACACCGCTCTCCTCGTCCTCTGAGACCCTCGAACGCTTGCAGCAGAACGGGGCGTACCTCATTTCATCGATCCTAGTCTTCCTTGGCATCGTGGTCCTTTCATGGTACGGGATGCGGAGGAGAAACCCATGAGCCTTTTCTCCCGACGAAACCTGCCGTTCCTCGGCATCATCATCTTTGCGTTCCTGGTCCTGGTTTTCTCACTGTGGGACATTCTCAATAACGAGCAGTGGCTGGAACGTATCATCGCCCTCTACGGGATTCTCATCATCTTATGTGTGCTGTTCCTGGTCTCAAAGGAGAAAAAACAACCAAATGTCGATAAAACGGTTGATGCGTTTGAACAATCGCTGAAAGGAAAACTTCAGCATTTCAAATGCCCCTCCTGCGGGGGGATTTTTGCTATTAAGAAATCAAAACAAAACAATAAAAAACCCTTCATCTTGACCTGCCCTGACTGTGGCACGACCGGTACAGTCCCATCACA
>MUGE01000233.1:0-2917 GCA_002900545.1 Thermoplasmata archaeon M11B2D
GGATATCGACGCCTGCTATGATCTTGCAATCGCTGCTCGGAAAAAAGGATACGACCCGGAGTTTACCGTTGAAATCCCCCAGGCACTTGATCTCGCAGCCCGGGTCGAACAACTCGTCGGACCCAAGGGAATCGCTCCAAAAATCAGACAAGCGACACAAAAAATCGGCAACAGAGAACTCGTCTCTCTTGAGATCGCTCGGATGATCGCAGACCGAAAAACCTATCACTTTGACAACGTCGAACAGGCATTAGACCAGGCGATACGAACGGGCCTTGCTATTCTCACTGAAGGAGTCCTTGTCGCCCCCCTCGAAGGGATTGCTGAAGTACGAGTCGGGAGAAACAACGACGGCACCACCTACGTCGACCTGTACTTCTCAGGACCCATACGAAGCGCAGGGGGAACAGGCCAAGCGATGAGCGTTCTTATCGCTGATGTCGTACGACGCGACCTAGGCATCGGACGCTACGTCGCAACCCAAGGAGAAATCGAGCGGCTCAAAGAAGAAATACCCTTATACAAACGTGTACAACACCTGCAATACCTCCCCTCTGTCGATGAAATCGACCTTATCATAAAAAACTGCCCAATCTGTATCAACGGCGAAGGAACTGAAGATGAGGAAGTCGCTGGGTACCGGGACCTCCCCCGTATCAACACCAACCGCTTGCGAGGAGGTGCCTGCCTGGTCATCGCAGAAGGACTTTGCCTCAAGGCACCAAAAATCCACAAACATATCAAAAAAATGAAGTTGAAAGGATGGGAGTTCCTCGAACCCTTCGTCAACAAGGGAGTAGAACCAACCAAAGAAAGCGGTGAAATCCCAGTCATCCCCCCTTCGTCCAAGTACATCGGTGAGGTCATCGCAGGTAGACCTGTGCTGTCCCATCCATCACGAAAGGGCGGGTTTCGCCTTCGCTATGGTCGGGCACGCACCGCAGGGCTAGCCTCAACTGCGATTAATCCAGCGACCATGTTCCTTCTTGATAACTTCATCACGGTCGGCACGCAGATGAAAACCGAACGTCCAGGGAAAGGAACCATCGGGACGCCCTGCGACCAGATAGAAGGACCCATCGTACTACTGCAGAACGGTGACCTTATCCAGATCAACGATGTCAAGAACATCCGCAACGATATCAAAAAGATCATTGATCTTGGCGAGATCCTGATTCCCTTTGGAGAGTTCATCGAAAACAACGCTTACCTCCCTGATGCCGCCTATGCCTATGAATGGTGGGTCCAGGAGATGCAAAGCACACTTGGTTGCTTACCAAACAGCAACACCCCCTCTGAAATCACAGCAGCTGAACAGACACTTCAACAAAAAATCGATGAGGATCTAGGCAGACATGTCGATTTGCACACTCCCTCATCAACAGATGCATTCCTTCTCTCAGAGCGCTACCAGATCCCCCTGCATCCCTGCTGTAACCTCTTCTGGCATGACCTCTCAATAAGCGAATGCACTACCTTGATGCATTTTATAAAAGACAACGGAACACTCCTAGGAGACGATCAGGGGACACTGACCATCCCAAATAATTCAGAGATAAAAAACATCCTTATTGAACTCGGAGCATTGCATACTCAAAGAGAAGGCACGTTACGAATCACCCAGTACGCCTACCCCTTGATTCGCTGCTGCGGCCTGGAGATAAAAGAGAAAGCCCTTGTACAAGCCAATCGATGGAGAGAGCCTTCTGAGGAAGAACCGGTAGTATCCTATGTTTCCTCACTTGCCGGAATACCTCTCCGTGCCCGAGCACCATTCCGTATTGGCACCAGGATGGGTCGACCAGAGAAAGCATCACCCCGGAAGATGCGCCCGCCACCACACGTCCTCTTCCCGCTGGGTGATTATGGGGGCAACCAACGTCTGGTGAAGAACGCTGCAGAAAACATCACCATCGAGGTAGAGGCAGGGAAACGTCGATGCCCGAAATGTAACGCAATAACGTTCCATCTGGTCTGTGAGTGCGGGACTCATACAGAAGTCATCGAAGGAAAACTGGAGAAACAATCAATCAATCTTTCTGAAGAACTGGAAAAAGCACAAAAGAACATCAAAGAACATACACTACCGGAGACCATCAAAGGAGTCATTGGGACGATTTCGAAACACAAAACCCCAGAGCCGCTCGAAAAAGGCATCCTGCGGGCGAAACATAACGTCTACGTGTTCAAGGACGGCACCATCCGCTTTGATATGACCGATGCCCCCCTGACCCATTTCAAACCAAAGGAGATAGGAGTCCCTCTAAAAAGACTCAAGGAACTTGGATACACCAAGGATTTTCTGGGAAACGACCTTGAAAACGACGAGCAGATCTGCGAGTTGAAGGTCCAGGACGTCATCATCTCGGATTCGTGTGCCGAGTATTTTGTGCAAGTCACAAAGTTCATTGATGATTTACTGACAAAGTTCTACGGTGTAAACAGATTCTATAAAGTAAAGAAAAACCAGGATTTGGTTGGACATCTGGTCGTCGGACTTGCACCACATACATCGGCGGGAGCCTTAGGTCGGATTATCGGGTTTACCCGGGCGCAGGTCTGTTTC
The DNA here is from genome assembly GCA_002900545.1 of Thermoplasmata archaeon M11B2D. GTDB lineage: Archaea > Thermoplasmatota > E2 > DHVEG-1 > DHVEG-1 > SM1-50. Next base: position 2,567 of record MUGE01000233.1, read on the forward strand.
ATGCATCCATTCTTCCATGCGACGAAACGACGGAATTGTCTTGTACCAGACACATCTGTTTATCTAGCGGATAGTTCAAAACCAGCTGAGTTGTCGCTTCAGGAATTATACAATCGTTCAAACACTCAGGAAATCGTTGTTGATTCGTTTGGAACAACACAAAAACAACTACACAATATACATACATACTGTTGTAATCCTCTTTCTGGAAAGATGGAGATTCGTAAGATACTTACTGTTCTTAAAACACCTGCGCCACGGCATCTTGTAAAAGTACAATTAAAATCAGGAAGAACCTTCACCTCATCACCCCATCATAGAATCCCGGTGTGGCACGACGGAAGATTGATA
>MUGE01000234.1:0-2897 GCA_002900545.1 Thermoplasmata archaeon M11B2D
TCTAAAGATTGTTCCTGCAACTGATACGATTTGGAACTCTTGCCTTAAGGAAGGATTGATAAAGGTTTTCAAGGACGCAGGTGCCTTGGTTGGGTCTGCAGGATGTGCAGGGTGTGCCGCTGGACAGATCGGCCAAACTGGAAAAGGAGAGATGACCGTCTCATCGGGAAATCGGAATTTTACTGGGAAACAAGGGAAAGGTGACATTTACCTTGCATCTCCGCAAACCGTTGCTGCGTCGTTAGTCGCTGGGTATATTACGACGGTTAATGCAATCCCAAAGAAACCATCTGCAGTAAAAATCGAAGCATCACTGGGAAAACCCATCGTTGGACAGAAGAAAGAAAAACACTTGGCTCCATTGATGGTCGAAGGGAGAGCCTGGCTTATTAAAAAAGACAATATCGACACCGATATGATTTATCATAACCGTCATCTTGCAATCACGGAGCTGGCAGAGATGGGACAGTATACGTTTGGGAACTTGAAAGGATACGAACAGTTTGCGATACAAGCAAAGCCAGGAGATATCGTCGTAGTAGGGAAGAACTTCGGGTGCGGTAGCTCCCGACAGCAGGCGGTTGATTGCTTCAAAGCACTGGGAATCAGTGTAATTGTCGCTGAGTCGTTTGGCGCTATCTACGAGCGAAACGCGATCAACAGCGGCATGCCTATCCTTACTGCTGATGACATCACAAAAAAGGTTCAGGACAACGACCGTCTCGCCATTGATTTTACCACCGGCGTGATAACAGACAAGACCCAGGGAAAAACATTTCAAGTCAAACCGTTTTCAAAAGCACAAACGGAAATCTATCTCCGCGGCGGTCTGTTGGAAAGGTGAGAAACCATGACTATGACATTTGCAGAGAAAATCCTTGCAAAATACGCTGGTGAAAAAAAGGTCGAACCTGGTCAGATTGTGACCGTTAAACCAAATCATCTGCTGATGCATGACAATGCGGCGCCAATCATTTTAAAAATCAAAGGAGAATTGCAGCAGTATGGTGTCTTTAAGAAGAGTCTTCCTGTTATTGTCCTTGACCATGTCATCCCTGCAGCTGGTGAGAAAAACGCGCTGCAGCATAAACAGATCCGGGAGTTTGTCAGGACGTATAAGATACAACATTTTTTTGACGTTGGGTACGGGGTCTGTCATCAAATCATCATTGAAAAAGGGTTAGCGCTGCCTGGGACCCTTCTACTTGGGAGCGACTCCCATACCTGCTCGTATGGTGCAGTTGGTGCGTTCTCCTCAGGGATTGACCGGACCGAAGCCGCAGCGTTGTTGCTGACCGGTGAAACATGGCTGAAAGTCCCGCAGAGCATCAAGATTACCCTGAAAGGACAGTTGCATCGATTGGTGACCGCAAAAGATGTGATCCTCTCGATCATCGGAGATATGACTGCATCAGGTGCGGATTATTGTTCTGTGGAGTTCCATGGGAGTATAGCACGGTTCTCTGTTGATGAGCGCTTCACAATAGCGAATATGGGGGTAGAGATGGGAGCGAAAAACGCAGTGTTCCCGGTTGACGGTGTAACCATGCAGTTCCTCACATCGATTGGTGTTTCAAAATCAAAATATACACCTGTGCAGCCTGATACCGATGCGACCTATGAGAAAGAACGTACCTATTCTCTTTCTGAAATCGAACCGGTCGTTGCCGTCCCCAATGGTGTTGATAACATACAGTCGATAAAAGAAGTCGCTGGAGTGGAGATACAGCAATGTCTGCTCGGTACATGTACAAATGGCAGAGTCTCTGATTTTGAGATCGCCGCTAAGATTTTGAAGGGAAAGAAAGTACATCGAAACGTACGGTTGCTCATTCTTCCTTCATCTCGTTCGGTGTATCTCGAGTCATTGAAAAAGGGTCTTATCAGTGTTTTTTTAGAGGCAGGAGGTGTCATTCTCCCCCCGGGTTGTGGTCCGTGTTTAGGGGCACATCAGGGAGTGCTTGCCCCTGGTGAGCGATGTCTGAGCACGTCAAATAGGAATTTCAAGGGTCGGATGGGATGTAGCGATGCAGAGATCTATCTGGCAAGCCCAGCAACGGTGGCAATGTCCGCTCTGTATGGAAGGATAACGGATCCCCGGAAGGTGATGCGGAAATGACGGTCTGGAAGTATGGTGATAACATTAACACGGACATGCTGTTTCCAGGAAAATACACCTACACGTGTAATACTGTTGAGGAGATAAAACCACATCTGCTTGAGGATTTAGACCCATCGTTTGCCCAGAACGTTAAAGAGGGTGATTTGATCTTCGCTGGAAAGAATTTTGGGTGTGGGAGTTCACGGGAGCAACCAGTTGTTGGATTGCGAGCAGTAGGGATTATTGCGGTTGTCGCAGAAAGCTTTGCGCGTATCTTTTATCGATCCGCCATCAACCAGGGTCTGTTGTTGATTGAATGCCCCGAGGCGGTGAGATCATACACACAAGGCGATCAGGTGTGGCTTAATGTCTCCAAAGGGACGATCTCGGTTGGTTCACGTACGTTTTCGTTTCCCAGGCTTCCAAAAGAGATCCTTGCTATCCGTGATGCAGGTGGTTTGCTGCCGTATACACGGGAAAAACTTCGACAGAGGAAAAAACGATAAGAAGGGGTTTGTATGGGAAAAAAGAAGTAGCGACTTCTTATTCCCTAGTCATCATCGTAGATTTGAAGTGTTTCGAAAAATTCAGGAGTAAAGTAGTAGCCGCAGGATGTTTTCTCTATGAGTCCTTTTCGTACGCATCTGTCAAAGAGATCATCTTGAACTGTCACGACTTCTTCATACATGTTTTTTGCTTTTGTTTTTGGTTTTTTTATTTTATATTTCCTTTTCGTCATCTCTCTCATATCCTGCTATTGTTATACAATAGCATGATATTTGTTGCCAGTGAACAT
>MUGE01000012.1:0-13074 GCA_002900545.1 Thermoplasmata archaeon M11B2D
GGAGAAACCAGTAAGATACGGCATTACAATTGGATACGAGAAAAGAAATAACTAGCTGAAGTCTTTTTTTTCGTTCTTTCCTTGTTTTTGTTGTTTTGTGTATTTCTCAACTGACCAGCGTCCGTTTTTACCCCAGATTTTATTATAGATACGGACTTCAATATATAAAAATACAATGAAAATAAGAAGGGATCCTATCAAGTTGAATGGGAAGGGAAGACCCCGGATGACCTCTAAGGGGATTAACGTATCGAGAAGCAGCACGACAACCACAAAAAGGCTTTTTGCGGCTTCCTGGTACAATGGTCGAATGAGGCTGTTCTGAATGCTTTCTTTTCTTTTCTTAAGAAGATACTTAACCAAGTTTTCGGTTTTTTCGACATGAGTATCCAAACGATTCTTTATGACTGACATTTGGAACAATCCTTCAATGGGTTTATAAAGCAATATCTATAATAAGAGTGTTTAATAAAGATAGCAGGCGACGAAATGGTCTTTATGATATTCCTTAAGGGGTGGTTCTGCTTCTGAGCATTTTGCCATGGCATATGGACATCGTGGGTGAAACCGACATCCTGATGGTGGTGAAATCAGACTAGGAACTTCACCTTTTAGATGGATATGTTTTCTTTTCTTTCGGGGATCGGGGATCGGGATTGCGGAAAGCAAGGCTTTCGTATAAGGGTGGAGCTGCTCCCAGAAAAGATCTTTAGTCGGTGAATGTTCCACAAGTTTACCTACATACATCACCCCAACGCGGTCACTGATGTATTTGATCACACTTAAGTCATGGGTGATGAACAAATACGTCAGCTGGAATTTTTCCTGCAGATCCTTGAAGAGATTCAAAATTTGAGCTTGTACAGAGACATCCAAAGCGGAGGTTGGTTCGTCAAGTACGATGAAATCAGGATTTAGCGCAAGGGCTCGTGCGACACCAATGCGTTGTTTCTGTCCCCCGCTGAATTCATGGGGGTATCGATACATATGTTGCTCATCAAGCCCAACTGTTTTTAATAATTCAAGGACTTTTGCGTTCAACGCTTCGCCTCTGAATCTTTTATTGATTTTCAACGGTTCCCCAATGATTGATTTCACCGTCATCCGAGGGTTTAACGAAGATGATGGGTCCTGGAACACGATCTGCATGTGTGGTCGTAATTTTCGTAGCTCTGTTTTATTGATTTCAGTAAGATTAGATCCCATGAATACTAATGTACCCGCGGTTGGTGGCAAGAGGTGAATCAGCACGCGGCCCAGGGTTGTTTTTCCGCAGCCGGATTCTCCGACAAGACCAAATGTCTCCCCTTTTCGTATCGCAATGTCGATATTGTCGACTGCTTTAACATGCTCTTTTGTTGAGGAGAAAAGTCCCTGCTTGATAGGAAAATATTTTTTCAGATTAGCCGCGTCTACAATAATCTTTTCCATCTTCTTCCCTCGAGGCAACAGAAAATTTAACGGTTTCATAATGATGACAGGCGACCTGGTGATCCTTTTCAACTTCCCTTAGTGGTGGATTGCATTGTTTACATATCTCCGTCCGGTATCTGCATCGTGGGTGGAACCGACAGCCTGATGGTGGTTCAATGAGATTGGGGACTACTCCAGGGATGATGTCTAATCGTTTTCTTTCTTCTGTTATCCTTGGAATGGCCTTCATAAGTCCCCTAGTATAAGGATGATCTGGGTTATCAAATATTTTTTCTGTTGTTCCTATCTCGACAATATAACCTGCATACATGACACCGACGCGATTACACATCTCAGCGATAATACCCAGATTATGGGTGATTAACCAAATTGCGGTCCCGACACGTTGTTGCAATTCCTTCATCAGATCAAGGATTTGCGCTTGCACCGTAACATCCAATGCGGTTGTTGGTTCATCAGCGATCAATAAATCCGGGTTGCATGCAAGCATCATAGCGATCATCACTCGCTGCCGCATTCCACCAGAAAGCTCATGGGGATATTGTTTTACCACCTTCGTTGGATCAGATATTTTTACCAAAACAAGTGCATTGATTGCTTTTTCAAATGCTTTCTTCTGTATGATTTTTTTTATTTTCCTTTTCGCCCAGAAATTGTACCAGGAAGTGTTCTGGTCTATCTCAGGAAATGACTCATGAAGTAAAATCACTTCGGCGATTTGTTCTCCGACAGTATAGACCGGGTTAAGGGCAGTCATCGGCTCTTGGAAAATCATGGAGATTTCGTTACCTCGTATGTTCTGCATCTCTTTTTCTGTTTTTTGCAACAGATCTTTGCCTTTGAAAAGGATGCTTCCGTTCATGATTTTCCCAGGCGGCTGGGGGATAAGACCCATCACTGAAAGCGCGGTAACGCTTTTTCCACAACCTGTCTCCCCGATCAATCCAAATGTCTCACCCTTGTAAATCTGGAAGCTGGTTTCTTCCAATGCCTTGACAACACCTTCATACGTGTAGAAGTAGGTTTTCAGGTCCTGTATCTTGACTAAAGGTTCGTTCTCTATCAAATCACCTTCGTAGTTTTGGATCAGTTACATCTCGCAGACCATCACCAAGCAGGTTGAATCCAAGGACCACAAGCAATATTGCAAGACCAGGGAATGTGACATACCACCATGCATGGAACATATGGATTCGACCAGATGAGATCATCAACCCCCATTCCGCGGTCCCTGGGGATGCTCCTAGTCCTATGAAACTTAGTCCAGCTGCTACGAGGAGCACGGCACCAAGATCTAATGTGACTTCTACCAATAACGGTGCGAATGAATTCGGAAAGATATGTCTGAAGAGAATCCGAGAATTTCCTGCACCAACACTTCGGGCTGCCTCCACAAATTGCTGTTCGCGAACTGCAAGTACCTGACCTCGAAACAACCGGGCATACGTAGGCCACCAGACGATAATCATCGCTTCCATGATATGGTCGATGCTTCGTCCCAATGCTGCAGCAACTGCCATTGCTAAAATAAGATATGGGATCGCAAGAAACACATCAGTGATTCTCATCAAAACCTCATCGATGATTCCACCGAAATACCCTGCAATCCCACCAAGGATAATACCTATTAATGTTGATATAGCAACAACGATGATACAGATACGAAACGAGGTCTGAGACCCATAAACCACCATACTAAAGATGTCGCGTCCATAATCATCGGTCCCAAATAAGTGCTCTGGGCTTGGGGGAAGTAATGACTGACTAAAATTGATAGCCCATCGTTCCTCGGTCACTGTTGTCCCTTGATCTGTACTGACTTGAACATAGGACGGGTGTTGACTAGCTATAAATGGTGCAAATAAGGCTACCAAGATCAATATAAGGATCAATACCAGTCCAATCATCGATAAGAGACTTTTTCGGAACAGATGAGCCATGAATCGTAGATCTTTGATTTTAGATTCATGTTTTTTCAGAAAATCATCCATGAATTTAATATGCAGTCGTATCTTATCCACCTCCGAGTCGTACCCGTGGATCAACAACCGCATACAGGATGTCAACGATGAGGTTTGCAAGAACATAGATGATTGCGACAAGTATCGTAAATCCCATCACCGCGTTGAAATCAAAACCCAACACCGCGTTAGCTGCAAATCGTCCCATCCCCGGCCAATTGAAAATTGTCTCTGTGAGGACAGCTCCACCAAGAAGGGCACCAAATGATAAACCGGTGACCGTGATCGTTGGAATCAACGCATTTCTCAACGCATGTTTATAGATAACGGTGCGTTCCGATAGTCCTTTTGCTCGGCCGGTTCTGATATAATCCATACCCATGACCTCAAGCATGCTCGACCGAGTCATCCGAAGGATCAATGCAAGGGTAGCAAATCCTAATGTAAAGGAAGGCATGATAAGATGATACAGGGCGGTTCCTAAGGTGGTGAGATTCCCTGTTACAATACTGTCTAAGATGTATAATCCTGTTATTGATGCTGGTGCGCTCATTCCGATAGCTAAGCGTCCCTCCAATGGCAAAATGGGGAATTGATATGCAAAGATATATTGCAGCATGAGTGCCAACCAAAAAATCGGCAGTGAATATCCAATAATTGCGATGATGCGAGTGAAATGATCTGATAATTTATTTCGTCGTATCGCTGAGATAATACCTCCAACAATACCAAGGGGAATTGCTATTAACATAGCGAAAATCGTTAGTTCTAATGTGGCTGGGAAATATTGAGCAAGGCTATCAGTAACAGGGCGACTCTCTAAATATGATTTCCCAAGATTGAAATGGATGATATCGTTTAAATAATAAAAATATTGAATCCAGAGAGGTTGATCAAGATGAAGTTCCTTAGTAATCCGTTCGATAACCTCAGGTTGTGCTTTTGGTCCTCCGGCAAGAGCTCGTGCTGGATCAGCGGGGATAACACGGGAAACAGTAAATGTAATAATGGTTACTCCAATAATGACTGGTATCAGCAGCAGTAGTCTTCGGACTATGAATTCCCATGTTTTCATAATTTAAAAAAAAGAAAGAAAGAGGTGGTTTTATTCGTAGGCTTTGTAGTAATCGTAGAAGTACCACTCACGCACTGGGTTGTAGGAATAGTTCTGCACCCAATCTCGCCATGGTCGAATGTATTGTCGCTGCTGTAGGAATATGAAGGGCGGTTCTTGAATGTAGATATCGTACGCAGCTTTGTAAGCAGCTTCTCGAACGGCAGGATTCGCAGAATATTTTGCCTCTAATAATTTTTCATCAACGGTTTCATTCTTATACCCAGTATTATACGTATCTCCATCGACATCAGCAGATGCGATAAAGGGGAAGATATAATCGTCTGGGTCATTATAATCAGGTCCCCATCCGATAAACATCAGATCCCAATCATCCGTGGTATACATCCTATGCAGAAGTTGTGGCCATCCTTCTGCAATGACAGATGAAAGAATTCCGATTTCATCAAGTGCCCCTCTGAACATGATTGCCATCTTTTCCCGTTCTGCGTTTCCTGCGTTATAGAAAATTCTGATAGTAGTCCCATTAAAACGATACAAAACGTCATCCAAATCATAATCTTTGCTATAACCTGCATCATCAAGGATTTGTTCTGCTTGTGCTAAGTCATACTCGTAATATGGTTGGCCATTGTTTTGTGTCTCGTAATACGGCATCCCATTTGGTATTGCCCCTGCAAGTTTGCTTGCATACCCATTGTAGGCAGAATCGATTGCTGTATCGTAGTCGAACGCATAGCTTAATGCTTTCCGTACTTCACCATCTGCTAAATACACATTGTTCGTCACTTTGGTGTTTATGACACACATCACGATGTCATAGCTATCGAAGGGGTGAACAACTATTCTCTTGTCGCCAGAGACATCTTCAAGGTTTGCATAGGGGAGGTAAGCAAAGTCAGCATCTCCATTTTTCAACGCTAAAATCCGTGTCGCAGGCTCATCAGCGTACTTTATCACTACTTTTTGAGGATGATTTCCTTCCCAGCCGCCCCAATAATTCGGGTTCCTCACTAAGACGATTTCTGTCGCTCGTGTCCAATGATCAAGCATATACGGGCCGGTTCCCATCGGATTTAATTTCATCCATTCGTTTTCTTCTCCTGGCACAACTCCACCATGTTCCTCTACATAGTCTTTGTCAACAATTGCGGCTACCGTATATGGTAAAAGTGCTAGAAAAGCACCGTACGGCTGTGTGAGTTTTATTTGAACAGTATCCTCATCAAGAACAGTCGTACTATTCGTATCCATGCATTGTGCCAGAATCCAGCTCACCCCAGATTCAGGGGCATCCATTAATAATACTCGATCAAAGGAATATTTTACATCTTCTGCGGTGAAATTATTTCCATTGGAGAATTTCACGTTGTGACGGAGATTAAAGGTCCATGTCAAAGAGTCATTTGAGACCGTCCAATCTGTCGCAAGACACGGATAGAACGTTTTCGTATCATTACCTTTATAGGTCACAAGAGTGTCATAGATCTGGAAGATTGGTTCAGAAGACCCAGTGTCATATGCATCTGCTGGATCGAGTGTTTTCGCATCACCGATGTCATATCGCACAATCATCGTTGGATTCTTAATCTCAGGTCGTTCTTCCTCCTGTTGTTCGGTACATCCACTGAACGCGATGAAGATGAACATCGCACTAATAATGATCGCAAAAACACCAGCCTTCTTATTCTTCTTACTAACAGTACTCATAAGGATTTTCCCTCTTTTTTCCACCATCTCTATTATCTTGGGTGAGAATGTATGACATTCCTTGTTTAATTACTTTTTCATTTAAACAGTAGAGATTTTTTCAAAAAAGATACGCACCAGAGACATCACAACATCCTCTGAATCGTTTCTCTTGTGTACCCAAAGGGAACCAGCAGACTTTCTGCGCATTTCGCCAGCTGACGGAGATAGTACGCGTCATCGATATCTTCAACCCCCTGCATCGTTTCGGCAAGACAGACCCGTCGTTTGTGGTTCTGAGAGCTTTCATCGGTCACCATATAGCGAACCGATTGACCGGGTCTGATGGGAACGCCAAGGTCCTGCAACTGCAGTAATGCTGACTTAACCAGAGTGTTGACTTTATACGTCACGATATCCCGTGATACTGTTGTCGTACACACGAGATCGTTTCGATCTACGGCACTGGACCGCAGTGCTGCTGCGTATCGCTTTAGCACCTCAATGGATTTTGGTATCAACGCACAAAACTCCTCTGTGGTGCAAGCCTGTTTGAAGACGGTAAGCATCCCCTGCTGAGCGTTTTTCAGGAAAATAGGGGTGCTATGCTGCCGCAGCTCCACGCCTCGTACCTTCACGGTCCCGTTCTCAAACATTCCATAGTACCTTGTCAATGCGCCGACGCCGGTTGATTTGCTTGGGAGAAACACGATCCATCGGTAGCGACCCTCCACATCCATGCGAATCCCGGTCCGTTGACCAATCATCCGGGAGAGATGAAACGGACGGACACACCCAGGACTGCCTTTGACCCAGAGTGAGTCAACAATGCCATGGAGCACCTCATAGCCTGCCTGTTGCGCAACCTCCGATGCGGTCAGCAGGATATCACGGCTAAACGCAGTGATGCTCTCATGACATTCGACGCGACCATACCGTGCGTTCCGATACCCGGTATACCCGAAGCAGACCACAAGGACCCATTTCCATGCTTTCTGCAGCTCCATGTTGACCGCCGAATTGTACTTGGTGTTTTTCGCCCGTGCCTTGAAGCAGAACCTGCGTCGTAAAATCGGCTCGAGGACCTCCGGGAGCAATCCTTTCTGCCTGCTGCAGATATGATACCCCAGCTGAGGCACGCGCCTGGTGGAGTCAGGGCAGCAGGAACACAGCAGTGTTTCCGGGCTGATGTTATGGACTACCATAATCGTGGGGTAAAGGGAGGCGTAATCAAGCTCCACAACATCCTCATGAAGGCCGACCATTGGATCAAGGACAAGCCCACCCCGGTCCGCGACAAGCAGCTCCTCTGCGGTCTTCCAGTTTTCCGGCATGTTCTTCTTCCAGGGGATCAGATATCCCTTCGCCGTCGCAGCGTTGATTTCAATCTGGCTGATGGCGGTCCCCGGACCGAGCCGTGAGAGCAGCTGCAGGGGGATGTTTGCACATCGGGCGACATCAAGAATCCCGTAAAGCCCGCTTTGGCCGTAGAAGAACGACTGCGCGGTATCCAGATGAATCCGGCCCTGCAGCGTGTAAAACGCGGGTCGATGCACGATTCGTCCGTAACTGAAATACGATTTTGCTTTTTTCACCGGTCTAAGGATGTTTTTCCCCTGGTTTTTCTCTCTGCCTAGGTTCATCAGATGCGATATCCCACAACGCTTCGCACGATGATACAAAAACGGCAGCACCAAGCTGTCCCCGTTCACAGTTGCAATCACATCTGGATTGCTGTGTCGAATATGTGTCAGTGCGGACAGAATCGTATCTGTTTCGTTGTCTTCTTCGACGACCTCGTCATTTATCGTTATCCCTCGCAGGGGCTCCTCGAATGACAGAAATCCCTTTTTTCCTGCTGCGATATCAAGATGCAGTATCTTTAAGCCAGGTACCTCGTAGTCAAGTGCCCATTGCTGGTCATTAAGAATGAATCGTTTCCCGTCCCATGTCACCTGCGCATGGCAAAACACGCCACGCTCCTGCAGATACCTGCTGGGAAGACGGAGGTCGACGTTGAACAACTGATACTTCTGAAACCCGCCCCACGAGTCGACCAGGTTCGCAAGTGTATGCAGGGAATCAAGGGTTCTTGGTACCACTTCAAGGACCATGGTGTACTTCGACGAACCAAGTGTGAGTTTTGTCGGGGTCAGCTGCAGTCGTTTCACCTGAGGCAGCTGCTCCAATGCCTTGGTGACCTCGGAGAGATCATGTGACGGCGTGTGGACGTAAAAGCACGGCTCGTACGGCTCTTCGACCCGTATTGCTTTGCCATTCTGCAACAGCCAGGTGACCATAGTATTTTTCGTAGGGTCCTGGTACACGTCAAGGATGGTTCCGCTTCGCATACTCTCGCAGCTTCCGCAATGTCTTCTCATGTTCCACTAAAATCGACATCACGATTGGCTCGAACGGATTGGGGTTGCTGATGTTGCTGCCAGCGGCCGCGTGTTTGCGGGCATGGTTGATGAGCTCATCGAACGCCTCCTGATCAATTGTGCGGAGTGCGCGTTTGAAATCGTGCCATTCCCAGCCGAACGATTCAACGACCATGCGGAATGTCGGGACGGTTCGCCCCATCAGTTCACCATCCCAAACGCCTCAAGGTGACTTTGCCCTGCTGCGCCACGACGTATCATCGTACTCTTCTGTCCTTTGATCAGTTCAAGAGCGGTACCTCCTTCGAACTGTTTCATTCGTATGATTTCGCTGGCGTGCGCATACAGGTGTTTTCCCAGACCCTTTGCTGGAGAAAGCGGTATCACATCGAGGTTCGTACACACGGTGATGAGAGCATATCGACTAGTAAGCTGCTGTATCTTCTCCAAGTCCTGGACGAAGAGCGTCTGTGACTCCCTAGGTGAGACGTCAGGATCGCGATAGAGCGCTGGCAGCATGCCGATAAGAAGAGTACGCGGACTGCATTTCTGGATTATGGGCTCAAGCAGCTCTTGCAGTATGGTGGAGAGCTGGTAGACGGTGAACGCCCTGCTCATCATCACGTTCTGTAATACCTCTTGTTGATTCAGCTCTAGTTTTCGTGCGTACCGCGCAATCTGGTACGGATTGGCACACATCCCGCCATCGATGTAGATTGTTTCACTGTGGAATGTTCGGTAGGTGTTGACGCAGAGTTGGTGCGGCAGATCTGCGATAAGGTTGCTGTCGCCGTCAACAAGGACTAGCTGCCCTGCTTTGAAGCCGCCGCACAGGCGGTCCAGCTCTGCTATCCCAGAAGAGACAATGAAGTCTGGTCGTAGCAGGACAGGAGCAACTGATACGTTCGCATGGGATTGCTTGCTTTTCTGTGGTAAACGATTGTTGTTCATGGATTTTGCCTCCCCTTAAAGAGATATAGGGAAGAAAACATAGGCTGCTCTGTTTTAAAAAACTAGAAGAGAGGTGAGTGAAAGTATTCGAAGAGATGTTGCTGTTCTTTCATCGTAAAAGGCTGTTCATCCGCATGGCGTTCTTAAGCATCGCGTGATTATTGTTGAAAAAGACGTACATGGTTCTTGGGTTGCTGCTCAGAATGCATGTTTGTATTTCTTGGAGTTGCTGATCTGTATAATCATGGGAGTACCACCCTGTCCTGCCGTGGATCCGTTCGTAGATAACATCTTGGCTCATGATGGTTCTCGGGAGATGTGGTGCATCGATGCTCACCAGCAGAATGCCGTGTTTTTTCCCCCAGTCGATGCATTCGTTGGTAAAGAGGGTGGGATGGCGGAATTCGACAGCGAGCTTCTCAGTTCCTGTTTTTTCTATGAACCGCTCCAGAGTGGTGAGATCGGCAAAGGACGGTGGGAGTTGGAAGAGGTAGTAGTGGATCAGGTCTTCTAGGGGATTAAAGAGTGTTTTGAACCGCTGAAAACTCTCAACAGCTGCCATGCTAAGTTTTTGGAAATGGGTGATGGACCGATGGACCTTCACCACCCATGCAAGATTTTTTCCTCTGGCTGCCCAGGATTTAATCATGTTTGGGTACGGGAATCGGTAGAAGCTCATGTTTAGTTCGATAGCGTTTAATCCTGATTCCATGACGTACCAGTCAAGGGATTTTCCGGTGTTCCAGTCGTAGGACCAGCCGGAAGTGCCGACATAGGCCTTTGTCATTGGTTTAGAGAACATACTTCGTCTTCTTATCATTTTTTCTGAACGGGCAAATACGTTCACTTCCCTTGTTTTGAACTATAAAAGTAAAAATGAGTATATATCATTTTGATGGAGACATTTGGGGAGCGTGTGAAGAACGCCTGGAAGAACATCTATCCTTTGCAAGAATCCGTTGAAGTGGAAAAAAAGAAAAGGAAGGAGTCGTTATAACTGAGAGGAACATCCATGTGTTATCGATATTCTGTGCCCGGTCCTGATTCACTGGTGAAGCGCTTTTCTGCGTTGTTTCTAGAGAACGTACCGTTTAAACAGCAGTATCATGCCTTTAGCTTCGATATGCCAAAGCTTCCTGTGATTACGAACGAACACCCGCAACAGATCCAGTTGTTTGTCTGGGGGCTGATTCCAAGTTGGGTAAAGGACCTGCGCGCTGCTGCAGAGATACGGGTAAAGACCATGAACGCCCGTGCAGAGAGCATCTTTGAGAAACCATCGTTTCGTCATGCGGCAGAGCAGAAGCACTGCCTGGTTTTGGCGGATGGTTTTTTCGAATGGCAGGAGTACCAGGGGAAAAACTACCCGTATTACATCCGATTGAAAAACCATGAACCGTTTGCCATGGCAGGACTGTGGGACCGCTGGAAAAACCCGGATACCTTGGAGGTGCTTGAAACCTATACGGTGATTACCACGAGAGCAAACCCGTTGATGGAAAAGATCCATAACAAGAAGAAGCGGATGCCTGTGATCCTTCCTAGCGCACATGAGCGTAAATGGATCTCTTCTTCACTGACACGGCAGGACGCAGAAACCTTGTTCGTCCCGTTTGATGAGCGGTTGATGGAGGCGTTTTCTATCTCACGGTTGCTTACGTCCAAGCAGAAAAACCTAAATGTGCCTGAGGTGTCTGAACCGTTCACGTACCCAGAGCTTCAGGGTCAGTCCCGACAGAAAAACTTGTTGTAAGCACAGGCGGTCGTTGTGGTTTTTATGTCAAACTTGTATGTACCTGAAAAATATATAAGCATCATGTCTTATTGTGGATTGGTCGTACCAATAGCTCAAAAACTGTTCATAACGGAAAGAAAAGGAAGTAGAAACCATGGCCTTCATTGACCGATTGGAGAAGAATATTGCAAAGCTGGAGAAGAAGATTGAGAAGGAACAAATGAGAATTGCGCAATTGCAAGCAAAATGTGAAAGTAAGAAGATTACGAAAGCGGAGTTTAACTTAAAGAAACGGCATCATGATGAGCGCGTTCATGCATATAGCGCGCGCATCCGTGTGCTGCAGGGTGGAATTGTCAGGGAGAAGCAGCATATAGAGGAGAAGGCTGAGGAGAAAGAGAAGAAAAAGGAAGATAAGGAAAAGAAAAAAGAAAAGAAAGGGAAAAAGGAAAAAGAGGGAGAACCAGAAGGAGATTCCGAAGAAAAAACAGAGGAAGAAGTACAGTAACAATACGCCACGTTTCCGTTTCTGTTTGAGCGTTTCGTTGGAAAAAGGGTTCAGGTTCATCGTGTTTTATTCTTTTCTTTCTTTGTTAGGCGTGCCTCGTTTTTTTGGTTGGTCATGAATTCAACAGATATGTATGCTCTATGCTAACATGTATTGAAATAACTTTAAATACTGAATATAAATGTCGGCTTCTTTGTGAGGAGAGGGGAGAGTTATCCCCTTATCTTTTTTTCCCCTATTTTTCCTCTCTCTCCTCTTCTATACATTTTTCTTGCAAATGGCCAATAAGAAGGAAACCAGCCAAGAATCAACCACATTAGGACCATCGATAAAAAAATCTACGGATTCTTCATTCATGAACAACAGAAAATTCTGTGAACTGACCACCACGCCGCTTTTGCTTTATTTCAACCCTGGTGACCTTCGCAAGTGGCGGTCCTTTCCAGCACCAGACAATCATCTCATTAACGGTTGTCTCCTCTCCTTCGAACACCGCCTCGACGGTTCCCTTGGCAGTATTCTTCACCCATCCGGACAATCCAAGCTCGTCTGCTTTTTGTTTGGTATTTGCACGGTACCAGACTCCCTGCACGCGACCAGAGATAACCACATGGACTTGTATCTTCATGGTAACCACGATCTATGGTCTGAACCGCAAAAGCGTCCGCGGGAACGGAATCGTATCCTTTATGTTCTCTGATTTACAGACCCAGGCGACCAATCGCTCGACCCCAAGACCATAACCCGCATGAGGCACTGAGCCGAACCTTCGTAAATCAAAATACCATTCATAGTTCTTCACGTTCTCCCCCATCTGCATTAACCGCTCTGTCATCGCCGCGATATCCGTGCTTCTCTGTGACCCTCCGATGATCTCCCCGTACCCCTCCGGTGCCAGCATATCAAAACACAGCGCAGTTCGCGGATCCTTCTCATCCTTTGGTTTGTAGAATGCCATGATCTCTAGTGGATAATTGGTTACCACCACCGGGGTCTTGAAATGGTTCATCAGCCTATCCTCCTCGATGGTCCGAAGATCCTTGCCCCATTCGATACTCATACCCTCCTTCTCCTGAAGGATCTGTAACGCATCGGTATACGTAATCGTGGGAAACTCAGAAGTCGCGATTTCTTGGAGTTTTACGATATCTTGACCAAGAAATTGAAGATCATTTTTGTTTTTTTGAAGAACCTGCCTTAGAATATACTGCACCTCTTCCTTAGCCAGTGCAACCACATCAGAAAGTTCCATCCAGGCTGCCTCCATCTCCGCCATCCAAAATTCTGAAAGATGTCGCGATGTTTTTGATCGCTCTGCCCGGAACGTCGGTCCCATGTTA
>MUGE01000235.1:0-2895 GCA_002900545.1 Thermoplasmata archaeon M11B2D
AAGCTTTGCCGTTGTCACTGGTGTAAAAAGCAATCAACGACTGCATGTCGCGCACCCATATTTCCTCTACGGATGTGCATTAAAAGTAGGTTTTCTCTTGTGTAGCTTTTCTGCGTATTATGTCACACGAGAAACCTATTATCTTGTATTCTTTCTCATATATGGGATTCCGTCACAAGTCTATGTCATGTATCGGTTTTTGACAAAACAAAAACCACTTGACCATCGAAGAACCATCCTGCTTGATGTGACATTCGCCGCAATCCTTGGGTATTCGACGATTGTTGGAAAAACAGGCGTTATTCCGATTGTTCTCCTGATTATTTATCTCATCGGAGGATACCTGATAGGCTCATTGATTCAATCACACTGTGAGTTTAAATTCGGTAGGTTTTCAGCTTCACCGAAATAAAAAAAACCACTGTTTTACCTATTTTTTAGATACGCATCAATTGCTCGGGCTGCTTTTTTCCCTGCACCCATCGCAAGAATGACGGTTGCGGCACCGGTTGCAATATCACCACCTGCAAAAACCCCTGGTATTGATGTTCTCCCCTCGTCGTCTGTAACGATGTTCCCATGCTTCCCGATTTTAAGACCCTTCATGGTTTGTGGAATGAGCGGGTTTGGGCTTTGGCCTATGGCGACAAGTGCGGTGTCAATAGCTAATTTCTCTTCAGAGCCTTGAATGGGCACCGGTCTTCTTCTCCCAGAGTCGTCAGGCTCCCCAAGCTGCATTTTCAGATACTCGACTTCTTTTAGGACCCCGTTTTTATCTCCGATAAATCGAACCGGTGCGGTTAACAGCTTGAACAGCACTCCCTCCTGTTTTGCGTGTTCGATTTCCTCAAGACGGGCTGGCATCTCCGCTTCTGTTCTGCGATACAGGATATATGATTTCTCTGCACCAAGTCGTAATGCGGTCCGTGCACAGTCCATCGCAACATTGCCTGCGCCAAACGTCACGACGATTTTACCGATTTTCACAGGCGTGTCATATTCAGGAAATCGGTAGGCTTTCATCATGTTTACCCGAGTAAGGAACTCATTGGCTGAATAGACACCATCAAGGTTTTCGCCAGGAATGTTTAACCAGTTTGGAAGACCCGCGCCCGTGCCAATAAACACCGCATCAAACTCATCCATTAACTCCGGAACCGTTATTGTCTTGCCAACCACGACATCGTAGTGAACATCGACGCCAAGACTTTTGACATACTCCACCTCTGATTTTACGATAGCTTTTGGCAGACGGAACTCTGGAATCCCATACATAAGGACGCCACCAGGGTCATGTAATGCCTCAAAGACCGTAACGCCATGCCCCATCCGTGCGAGGTCACCAGCGCAGGTAAGCCCCGCAGGGCCTGATCCAACCACAGCGACCTTCTTCCCAGTTGAAACTGGTTTCTTTGGCGGCTTTTTCCCTTTCTCTCGCTCGTAATCAGCGATGAATCGTTCAAGCCGTCCGATCCCAACTGGTTCCCCTACCTTCTTTAATGTACATTCCCCTTCACATTGACTTTCATATGGGCAGACACGCCCGGAAATCGCTGGAAGATTATTCTTTGCTTTTATAACCTCAGCAGCTTTATCAAAATCACCTTGAGCGATACAATTGATAAACCCAGGAATGTCGATTTCTACAGGGCATCCTTTCATGCAAGGTTTGTTTTTGCATTGAAGACAACGCTTTGCTTCCTCCATGGCTATTTCCTTGCTGTACCCATACGGGACTTCTTTGAAATTCTTAATCCGTTCCGTTGGTTCTTGCTCCGACATTTCGTGTTTTGTTTTTCGTACGCTCATGAGACACCTGCCAGTTTACAAGCCTCCCCTTCGGCATGGATAAAACGACGGTTCCGAAGCATGAGATTATCATAGTCAACGTTATGTCCGTCAAATTCCGGTCCATCTACACAAGCAAACTTCGTCTTCCCATCTATCAAGACACGGCATCCGCCACACATCCCGGTCCCGTCAACCATAATGGGATTTAAGCTTACCAGGGTTTTGATATTGTATTGTTTTGTAAGGTTTGAAACAACCTTCATCATGATAATCGGACCGATCGCCATCACCATGTTAACCTTTTGTTTGTCGATGACTTGCTTTAGCACATCGCTGACAAACCCTTTCTGACCTTTTGATCCGTCATCGGTAGCAATATAGAATTCATCGCTGAATTCCTGGATTTCTTTTTCGAGTAAAAGAAGGTCTTTGGTTTTTGCCCCAAGAATAGAAATCACATAATTTCCTGCTTCTTTTAAAGCCTTGACGATGGGATACAATGGGGCAATACCAACGCCACCACCGACGCAGACAACCGTTCCATATTTCTTGACTTCTGATGGCATGCCGAGAGGACCTGCAAAATTCTGTAAGGAATCACCAACGTTGAGAGTCCCAAGTTGTTTTGTTGTTTTTCCGACCTCAAGAAAAATTATCGTCACTGTTCCTTTTTCTGGATTGGAGTCAGCAATCGTTAGAGGAATACGTTCACCTTTGTCATCGATACGTAAAATAATGAACTGGCCAGGTTGTGCTTTCTTAGCGACAAGTGGTGCTTTAATCTTCATTAATATGACGGCATCGGATAATCTTTTTTTTTCCACAATTTCATACATACAAATACATCCAAGAAAGACTCTGCTACCGGTATTTTTGATGTCTCTTTAATAGTTTCTGATGTTTCACTGTAACTTTACAGAAACTCTTATGAAGGTAAAAAGTACGTTTTCTGTACTTAATTTCTCTCAAAAAGCCTCTTCTAGCTACCAATGACGTGTCACATGTATTTTCATATGTCTTTGGGTTTTAGAATTAATGCATGCCCTGACCTCCCATCAAGTTTCACAAGCAGGGGTGCTGTGAGATGTATATGGTCGACGTACT
>MUGE01000236.1:0-2892 GCA_002900545.1 Thermoplasmata archaeon M11B2D
GATTTTATATAAGAAATGTGTGAAAATACTGAAATGTTTTTTTTATTGTCCCCTCTGTGTTTCTTTATAGATACATTAAAAAAACAAGAAAATGGAGGTGAACTTTCTTTTCTCTTACCTCTTCCATAACAATGAAACCACTCATGATAAGGAAAAGAAAAAGCAGAAAAAAAATTAAAAAATAAAGGATTTAGGTAGATGTACTGTTTTTCTTCTTATGTGACGTTAAAGGTGCTGTCTGGGATATCTGCGAAGGAATAATTCCTAAATACAAAGTCCATGGTCATGGTTATCTCTTGCATTGTCATGTCCATATATGCTTTTAATGGGACTCCTTTCTCATTCCAGATCCATATTTTTACCGACATGAGACTGTCGCCTAGTAATGGGATGTCATACTCGATGACAGTGGTCAGTTTTCCGTCTATGATTTCTGTTTCAAAGTCTGTGATGCTCTGGTTGTTCAGAAGGTCTTTGATCATTTTCGGATCGAGGTATTGTAACGATGTCACATAGGATGGGACTTCTGTGGTCAGGACGTATTTGCCTTCTGCGAGGCTATAGACATAGGTTCCTTCAGGACGAACGATTACTGAAAGTGTGGTTGTGATGCCTGCAGTCTGGCTTGTTATTTCTTCTTTTAGATACGGTTTTTCTTGCCACACTTTCATGGTCATGGTCTGTGTTCCGTACTGTGGCATCGTGATCGTCGCATAAATCTCATAATACATTGATCCGATGGAGTCAGCTTTTGATAAAATTGTTTCAAGTGACTCTGGTTCCGGTGATGTTGAATTTATTGGTGATTGATCAGCTGTGGTGCTTGGTTGAAAACTCCCACTGACTGCGGCAATGACCACGATCGCTGCGATTGCTATTCCCGCTATTCCAACCATTAGATAGTGTTTTTTCATCATTTTTTTCTTTCTCCTATTTAACCTTAAGTATTTTTTCCTTTCTTATCCTACATAAATATTCTCTGTCAAAATATCAAAACGACGAAGCGTCCTTCCTAAAAAAGAGAACTACTTCACGTTTAGGAGAAATGGATATGCTAGTGCGTGTACAGACTTCTTCGTATTTTCGTAAAAAA
The DNA here is from genome assembly GCA_002900545.1 of Thermoplasmata archaeon M11B2D. Lineage (GTDB taxonomy): Archaea > Thermoplasmatota > E2 > DHVEG-1 > DHVEG-1 > SM1-50. The sequence continues at coordinate 1,094 of MUGE01000236.1, forward strand.
AAACAAAAAGGGAACCAAAGGTCACGAGTTTCTCGTAGGTTTTTTAGGGATAGCTGTGTAGCAAGAACGATATGGAATGTGAGGCAGATAGACGTGGTGGGGGGTATGTGAAAAACAGTTATCGTGTTCCGTGCAGCAGTCAAAGCATTTATATCATGGTAGTTGTTTTAATATATCACAGGGGGTTTATTTCTGAAAAAACATCTGGTAAAAATTTGTAGTGCATGGGTAGTGATGGTGTTTCTGTTTAGTGGGAGTTCCTATGCGTTCCATACGGGTATCAGTGATACATCTCAAGTGAAAACGACAGGGTTGAATAACCGAAACCCTAACCCGCCTGAAATCACCGGACCCTCTGAAGGAACCATCAATACTCGGTACTTTTACAATTTTCTTCTCACCGACCCGGATGGGGATTCTCTCAAAACGATTCTGATAGAATGGGGTGGATGGGATAGCGATAATAGAACCTATATCTGTTTTTTATGTCAGGGTGGTCCTCTGCCAAATGGTTCACTGTTTGAATATGGTCACCGGTGGGGGGCAGCTGGTACCTTTACCATTCGGGCGAAAGTGTGGGATATGTATGACAATGAAAGTGATTGGGGGACTCTTACTGTAACAATGCCATACTCCGCTCCTAGGCTGTTCCCTCGTTTTTTAACGTTGTTGTTTGAGCGGTTCCCTGATGCGTTCTCGCTTCTCCGACACCTCATGAGAGATTAACTCTTTTTTTCTCGTATGCGTTCGCATAAAAAGAAACAGGATCGTGTACCACGTGAGTGAGTAGAAGACTCCGGGGTGGGAGGAAAGTTAATGAATAAGGAATAAAAAAACTTTACTTCCCCGGAGTTAGGTTCAGGAATAAAATGTGTGTTTATAAAGATTCGGATGACTTTTCTTTCCCAAGATTTTTTTAGGAGAGGGCTGGTGTGGTCGTGAACCGTTATATACGGATTTGTAGGCAGTCACAGAATTCCTGTGGTATTTGCCCTGATGTCGCGCAATTCATGTGTTTAGGAAGTACCGGTAAGTGAAGATATTTGGTTTCTTTGACGTGCTTGTTGTTCTTATAAGAGCGCTTTTGTCGTTTGTATCAGCACATCCGTGTCAATACGTTTCCATTTTGCGATTTTTCCAGGTACGTGTTTTTTTCGAAAAATTGAGGTGAATTTGGGAATAAATTGGGAAAAAGTTTATTAACAATTGTTAACAATTACAGTTATATGGGGAAAAAATAGGAAATGTAAAAATTTTATCATTTCTTTCCTCCCTTGAAATATAATTCACCTTGCATTTCCTTTATTCCCCCCTTTTTTCTTTTCTTATGAATTTTTATTAGTTCCAAACATTTAAATATAAATCCACATGTTGTCACTTCATGACCTGGCATAGCCATGGGGGAATACAACCATGAAATATGAAATTCTAGGAATATGTACATGTATCCTTTTGGTAGCACCGGCTGTTGCTGCTGTTACCAACCTTAACGATGGAACACGAATGCTTCCTTTTTCAAACTCATCTGATATACGACAAGCATTCATCTTTGGGAGATATACAAATGTAACTGCGCAAGGCGAATATCTCGTCATCGAGGCAGTGAGGTTATGGGTAATCTATAAGGAACCCAGATCATTTGACCGTTTTCCTCCAGGGACGCTTGTCACCTTTAAGATGTATACCGCGTATGGACAGATGTTCAAGAACATAGAATTCCTCTTCCTTCATGTCGAACTTGTTGTCGTGTCCTAACTCAGTGCAGCAAACCAAGATTTTACTGTAGTTTGTGTTCATTT
>MUGE01000237.1:0-2891 GCA_002900545.1 Thermoplasmata archaeon M11B2D
AGTTGGTGGTATCACTGAGAAAGAAAAATATATCCTATGTAATATTGCGGACAACGGCGGTGAGGTTCGTTTTATCGTAAGTGATTCGACAAACCGAGTTTACGCGCGTTATTCATTCAACCATGCAAAGTATATTATTATTGATAATAGCACAGTCATCATAGAGAGTTGCAACTGGGGGAACACCGGGGTGCCGCAAAATCCGACATATGGAAATAGAGAATGGGGCATTGTGATAAAAAATCAGGTCATAGCGGATTTCTTCCATTTGGTGTTTGAGGGAGACTGGAACCCTACACGCAGCGATAGTGTTTCTCTGGAATCAATGAACCTTTCGTATTCTAACAGCTTCGTGTTAAGCGATTATGTGCCAACAGGATTCTATACTCCTTGTTTCACCCGGCAGACAATCGCTGGACCGTGTTTGGTCACGCCCGTGTTCTCCCCAGATACCAGTGAGCAGGCAATCCTTGACGTGATTGATTCGGCTACCACCAGCATTTATGTGCAGCAGCTGTATATTTACAAAGACTGGGATGAGACGATAAATCCTTTTGTTGAACGGCTTATCAGCAAAGCAGCCGAGGGGGTGGATATCAAAATAATCCTGAATTACAACCCTTCGTTTTCACAAACCACCGTACAAACCAATGAAACGAAAGCGTACCTGGAAGAACATGGAATCATGGTAAAATATCTTTCAACAGATTGGGGGCTGTTTGCCGCTGTGCATAACAAAGGAATGATTTGTGATAACAAAACCGTTCTGATCAGCAGCATCAACTGGAATGAGCAGTCAGTGCGAAAGAACCGCGAGGCAGGGGTCCTTATTGAAAACCAGGAGGTGGCAACGTACTATGCGACCGTGTTTTTGTATGATTGGTCTTTGGACACATTACAAAAAAACAAAAGTGATTTCTCGTGGGCAGATTATAAATACCTCGTGCTTATTGCCGTAGTGATTTGCATCACCCTGGTGTTAATCGCACGAGACTGGAGAAAAAGAAAATGGAGATAGTGTTTCTTGCGCCATCCTTTATTTCTTTTGTTGCTCTTGCAATCATGATTGGGACGTTGGTCGTCGCCTATATAAAGAAAATCACTTTGACCTATGCGATCATCATCGGTAATTTTTTCGTGTTCCTCATTAGCCTTTTTTTCCGAACCCAAATCATTAGTGAACTTGGATTCCGACCAATCTATCTCTCCTTGGAATATTTCCCGAACACGTATACGTTATTTACCTCCATGTTCGTCCATAGTGACTTTTTACATATCCTTGGAAACATGTTTGTGTTTTTCTTCATGGGTGTTGCCTTCGAACAGCGCATTGGACCTAAGAAGTTCTTACTCATTTATCTCATCACTGGGGTCTGCGGAGCGTTGACCCATTCTTTTCTTAATATCGGGTCTGCGATTCCTCTGGTTGGCGCATCCGGGGCGATTTTCGGGATCCTTGGGGCGTTTGCTTATGCCTATCCAAAGGACGAGGTCGTCATGCCAGTCCCAATTGGCATCATGTTTATTATGCGTATAAAGGTCATCTACGCAGCAATCCTTTTTGCGATTCTTGAGACCGTTATTGTGACGTTTTCAGTCTCTGATAACACCGCTCATTTCGCGCACCTTGGAGGTCTTGCAAGTGGCGTTGTTCTTGCGGCAGTACTGCTTGGGAAACGAGCAGAAAAGGCAGCATCTTTGAACCGGACGGGACCTTTGGATTACATGCAGATCAGAAAAACAGATTCCATTAATTTTTCGCATTTAAAACAGCTGGTCAAGACCCCTGAGATGAATAAGATACTGCAGCGGGTCGAAAAGGAAGACGTCCTGCAGGTGCGTGACATGTGGCTTGATCATTTCCTTGAGAAGGCCACCTGCCCGGTGTGTAACAGACCACTGAATCATTTTGATAGGAGAATCTGGTGTGAGAAGGATCATTTCCAGATCGACTACTAAAGACCCAGTCCCACAAGTGTTCCAAACAATACATAACTAGAAATCACATAGCCAAGGATTGCGCCACTGCAAAGCAACGGCAGTCCTGCTTGGGGTTTCCCCTTTATCACAAAACTCATCAGTAAGAGAAAACCGATAAGGGTTCCAGCTAACACCGAGAGAGCAACAGGCAGTCCATCCGGTATGGTATGGTACGTTGCAACCACCAGGATGCCTGGCATGACGATGTCCCCAAGCCCCATGAAGAACGCGTCCCGCTCCTCGTCCTCTTTGAGTTTCTCCTTTAGGCTTTTGGTTTCTTTGATCAGTGAATACTTCCGTATTTTGGGGACCACGAGTAAAACCGGTAATTTAAGGTCCATGACCGCATCAGCAAGATCAATCATATGTTTCGTTTTATAGACAGAGATGGCATCGTAGACCGCAAGCACAAGGAGCAGGATGATAACTAAAAAGACACTTAAGGAAACACCAAAGATGGCGATCGCCCCTGCCCCAACAATCACCCCGCAGAGGTCGATGACGTACCATTCAGGATATTTATACAGAGCAGCAACAAGAACAACCGCAGCAACAATCCCGAAAAGAATTGAAAGAAGATCGGTTAATAGTAATGAGAACAAAGGAACAAAAATAAAAAAAGCGGTGTATCCTATCGCAAATAAGATTAGTATCTGAATCACCTGTTTTTTCCAGTATTTTGCGATGATCAAAATAACAATAGTCATAACGATGATAATTACGAAAATATAAAGAATGTTAATTGGGTTGCTTGTGTCTTCAAAGGTTGGTTGAAACAGGTTTTTTATCAAGAGTGCAAATCCATTGATAACCACAAAGAAACATCCCATGATGAAAAGAGGAAGCAGCATTTTTTTCTTAGGTTCGTTCTCATCGTTCATTGATATCTAGGAATACAATGTTCATTTTTA
>MUGE01000013.1:0-13036 GCA_002900545.1 Thermoplasmata archaeon M11B2D
TTTTATACACCCATATGGTTTTTAGAACGCCGGAGATTGTTGCCAAGGGATGTTCATAATCAAAACTCCCCCAGACATGTTCGAAGAAACCATCCCCTTGAATCGTGAATGATTCTCCCTTGATTTTCATAGTCCCAGAGATTTTCGTTTTCGGGATGAACCCGTATCGATAGAACCCTATTCCCATCGGTAACCACCCATGGGTGACGTCTTGGGCTACCCAATGGGGAAAGGAGTCTGCATGGGACGTACAATCAATCTCAATGTCATGGTCAGGGTCACTGAAGTGCATCTGGTAGGTAGGATATGATCCTTTCATGTATGAGTCGCCATGATGCACATCAAAGGTCTCGCTATTTGACTGTAACCGGGCATCCGGCGTTCGGACATAGTAAATGTATTGTGTGTTTGTATCTTGGTCAAACAAAGTCATATTGCATACAACGCCACGATGCTTTTTATCGACGAATCCTTCGCTGAATGCGACCTTAAGACTCCATCGTTTTTTATCTTCCTGCGAGACGAAAAACGCCTCTGTTGCCCACCATTCAAGGATTCGGGATGCGTCTCCTCGTTCATCTTGAGTGGTCCATGGGTTGAGCGTCTGATGTTTCTGTTTCATTTTTCAAGAACAGCTATTCTCTTTTGCTTTTATATAGTTTTTACATTCTCTGATGAACAGAGGTCTTAAAAGTTTAAATGCAATGATGCTGATTCCTCATTGCTCATGAGGATGTAACACGTGCCCCTTGCACCCCTGTTGAAAACTAAACTGTTTGCTCATTTTGAGACCATGAGGCCGTATACGCTGTTCTGGTGTGGGCTTGTCAGTCTTCTCGGAGCCTGCCTTATGAATGGAGATATTCCTCCTCTACGTGTTTCCCTGCTTGTTTTTTTTATCCCGATTTTTGGGTGGATCGCAGGGCTGTATCTCGCAGATTACTTTGACAGGTCATTAGACACTATACAAAAACCGCATCGACCAATTCCCTCAGGAAGAATATCTCCTCGTGAAGCCTTATGTGTTGGTGCATTGTACGCATCACTTGGATTGGGACTTACTTTTCTGCTGCCATTGGTTAACCTCTTCCTGGTTTTCCTTGCTGGTCTTCTTGTGTTTTTGTATGCGAAATTCACAAAAGCCCAGGGACTGCTTGGGAATTTCAATCGCGGTGCGATGACCGTGGTTACCTATCTGTTCGGCGTTTTTTCACTCTCCAATTTTTCGTCTATTCCAGTTACGCTTTGGCTGCCTTGTGTGGTGTTTTTCTTCCATGATACGAACAGCAACATCATTGGGGCTATTCGAGATGTACATGGGGATACGAGTGGGGGGTACGCGACCACCCCGGTTCGATACGGGATTTCCCGTACTCTTCATATCTCCGTGTCTTTGAGCCTCGTGTACCTGCTAACCACCTTTGGCTTCTATTTTTTCTCTGCCATACTTTCCCATCCTCTCTATTTTCTTATGCTCCTCTTCATTGGCATACTGATTCTGTGTGCGATGTACCTGATCTTATTTACCATGGGTAGTGCGCTTACCCAGAGGCAATCACTGCATGCCCATGAACTCTTCGTTGCAGAGCGCATCATCTTTGCATCCGCCTTTATCGTTGGAACAGCCAGTGTCCCTCTTCTCTCGTTTTCCATTTTTCTTCTCTGCCTTGTGGTAACCCTTCTCTCCCAACATCTTTTACGAGAACGATATGAGTTAACCTAGAGAGTATGAACTGTCTCGTCACAGGAGCCTCCGGCTTCATAGGATCCATGCTGATCAAACGACTTGTTCAGAAAGGTCATCAGGTACGAGCTGTTCTTCATACCACTCCACCACAGTATCACGACAGCCAGGTCGACTATGTCACTGCTGATCTGACCATCCCATCGTCAGTTTCCGGTCTTGTTCACGACTGTGATGTCGTCTTCCACTGCGCAGCCCTTGTAAAGGATTTCGGGTCAAAAAAAGACATCATGAACGTCAATCTCAATGGAACACAGAATCTAGTAAAGGCGTGTGAGAAAAAGGTACAACGGTTTATTTTCCTTAGTCATCTTCACCATATATCAACAAAAAAAATAGGAAGCTACAGCCAGTCAAAAGCACAAGCAGAACACTATCTCTTACAGAAATACCATGACGAACACTTCCCCGTAGTTATCATCAGACCAGGAAATGTATACGGACCTGGCGCGACACTATGGTGCCTTCGCATACTGAAGGCGATCCAGCAGGATCGCATCGCCTTGATAGACCATGGAACCGGACTGTTCCTTCATACCTATATCGACAACCTTCTGGATGGTCTTCTATCCGGCCTCGTCGCATCAGACATCGAAGGGGAAGTCATTGATATCACTGACGGGGATAACACCACAACATGGAAAACCTATCTCAATGACCTTGCAGCTCTCGGGGGAAAACCACCAATTACTCGCACTATCACAAAAACCACGGCTATTCTCATCAGCCGATATATGATGATGCGATACCACCTTTTCCATAAAGATCCTCTCTTTACACCAACTGCGGTTCGCATTTTCACAAACAAACACAGCGTCTCAATTGAAAAAGCAACAAGGCTGTTAGGCTATTTCCCATCGATTGACTACACTGAAGGAATGAAACGGATGGCGCTTTGGTTAAAAAACGAACAGTACATTTAAGAAAATATGTATGTTTAAAGAAATGGAAGATCATTTCAAAAACAAAAGAGTACCTCCTATGTCAAACAGACTGCTTGAGCGGTTATTTTCAACGATTCAAACGATTGTCTTTAAAGAAATTGGGAAGAAGATCACAACAAACGCCTTGAAAAACATCATGGATCTGTTCTTTATTGTATTTGAAAAAGTAGGATGCAAATTTGAGGTCATCTCTGACATCTATTTACATCTGTATAAGGAGATTGTTTCCAAAGAAGTCATCATGGCACAAATCTCTTCGAAGGACAGGGTCCTTGTCATTGGAAGTGGATCTTTGCCAGCGACACCAGTACTTATCGCACAGAACACCCAGGCACAGACCACATCCATTGATAAAGACTGCAACGCGGTCAAGGAGGCGGCACAGTATGTGAAAAACCATCATCTTGAACAGATCCTGACGATAGAATGCGCTGATGGGACTATGTATCCTCTTACGCAGTTCACGATCATCGTGGTTCTGTACGGGGTAAAGAAACCAGCAGAGGTACTCAGGTATCTTGGCAGTCATATCAATCAAGACACCCGCGTCATCTATAGAACCATCACCGATTCCAAGGGAACAATCACAGATAAAACACTAGATCTCTCAGCATATTTCCACATCAATGATCGTGTCCATAGCGAGGATTTGGGGTCGTTTGATTCATTTCTGTTAACAAAAAAAGAACTCTCTTGATTTTACATCAGAATTTAAAATCTCTTTTGTAGTAACGACGGAACGTGTAGTTCGTACCCGCAGGAAGAATCGCTGCGGTGCTTCTGACAAGTGCAAACGTCCGAACAGCACGCTGGATGACATCAGGTATGCTGTAAAATCGTTTTGCTACCTTTCGCGCGCCTTCGAATAGCTCCTGTTCTGTCATATGCAAGGGTTTGAACACCACGTCAACCTGGTTATACCGCGTCCAATCTCTGCTCGTGATTCTCCCTTCACGCTCTAAGCGATCATACAATGGTGTACCTGGATAAGGTGTCAGGATGTTAATCTCCACGGCGTCTAGCTCCCATTCATACATCTTCTCCAGGGTCAGATCAAAGATGTCAGGGGTGTCCTGGTCAAAACCAAAGATAATACCCCCTTGAACCGCCATCCCATGTTTATGCAATCGTTTAATGGTCCGTTTAAAATCCTCTACCTTATTGACTGTTTTTTTAATCCCGTTCAGCGACTCCTGGCTTACCGATTCAAACCCAACGAACCACTCCACACACCCGGAGCGTTTTGCAAGATTTAGAAAGTCATCGTCGACTTTCCCAAGCACATTCGAGTTTCCGTTTGCGACCCATCCTTTTCGTACCTTTTGTCTGATAAGCTCCTTGAAAAGTTCCCGTGAATACAGCGGGTTGACTGTAAGACTTGGGTCATGGATAATATAGACCCGATTTGGCATCTGTTTGATTTCTTCAACCACGTTTTTAACCGGACGCTGTTTCACACCATGTTTACAGAAACTCGCAATCGCACAGAATTCACATTGATTCGGGCATCCTCTCGTCGATTGCACCGCACCAAGCAAGGGGTTCTGACGAATGAGATCACGCCTGATCGGGGGAATCGCTGCCATATCAAAGTCAGGGCTTGGCCCGTAAAATTGTTGTAACATTCCTTTCTCAGCATCAGCAATAAGCGTTGGCCAGGTTGCTTCAGCTTCCCCAAGAACGACACAATCAGCATGCTGTATTGCCTCCTGTGGCATCGCAGTCGGATGATACCCACCCAGTACCACTTTTTTCCCTCGTCTGCGGAACTCGTCAGCAAGCTCATAGACATGTGGTGCGGTCATCGTGTAACTTGTTATCCCGATAAGATCAGCGGGTTCATCAAGATCGATATCCTCATAGTTTTCATTGACTATTTTCACGGTATGATGCTGTGGGGTGATTCCTGCAAGATGAGGAAGCGTGATAATAGGATACCCAAACAATATGGAGCTCCATGAGCCCTTATCAGTATACGTCGTCGCCCCATGTTCGATTCGTGGAAACACAAGTAATATGTTCATGATACCTGTCTAAGATAACAAAAGGCTGTTTTAATATTTGCTCTTTGCTGTTGATAGGTAAAATTACGGCAGGTCTTGTTCCCCAGGGCCGGTGTAATCATAGTCAATCGTAAACATCTCACGCATCGGTTTTTCCTCTGTCTGCTCCTCGTACACCTGTGCGGTTAACCCTGCTACCCTGCCGAGTAAAAAGAAGGCTTTCCCAAGCTGCCAATCAAACCCCATATCGGAGACGATTGCAGCAATTGCGCCATCCACGTTAATAGGCAGTTTTTTTCCTTGGGATTTTTCTAAAGCAGATTCAATTGCCTTGGATAAAGCGACATGGTCGTGTGCAATTTTTAGCTCTTCTGCTAGCTCGAATAAGCGTGTGGTACGAGGGTCCTTTGTATGAATCCGATGACCAAACCCAGGGATCCGCTTCTTCTGAAAATTGCTTTCTTTAACAAGAGTTGCTGCGACCACTTCAATAGGTATTTCCTCTTTTTTCATTCGCAACACGCCTTCCTGCAAGAATCTTGCTCCTTTTTCTATCGCACCACCATGAGCATCACCAATGGATAGAATCCCTGCGGCTACCGCAGTCGGTAGCGGTACTCCTCCTGAAGCGACGGTCCGTGAGGCAATAGATGACGGAGGCGTGATTCCATGGTCAATACATGCGGTAAGAATCGCATCCATCATGCGCCCATCCTCCTTTGAGGGGAGTCTCCCTTTCAAAAGCAGATACACTACAGAGGCGTACGGGATATTTCCGATGAGATCTTCCTGTCGGTATCCTTTGGTCACGATATGATTCGGTTCTATCTTAGAAATCGATGTTTTCCATCTCATGATTTCTCCTCTTTTACAACCCGTACCATGTCAAGGATCGTCCCATCAAACCATTTGATAATCCCGATGATCTCCTTCCCAAGAAAAGGCTCCTGTGGTGTCCCGGTCGCATCATACGCCATGTTCTGTAACTCCTGGATTGGAACTGTTGGGATTATACCTTTGATTTTCCCAAGAAGATCTGTCCGTATCGGGTTCATCGCGATACCATGGTTTGTTACAACGGCATCAATCACAGACCCTGGTGTGGTGATGGTGGTGACATTCTCCCGGATGATAGGGTTTGTTTTTCTAAAAATCGGGGTGGTGATTATTGTAAGGGTGGAGCCTGCAGCGGTATCTTGGTGGCCTCCTATTCCATGTAAGAGTCGGCCATCGCTATGGGTGTTGACGTTGACGTTGTAATGGACGTCAACCTCGGTAGCCCCCAGAACCACGACATCAAGACTATCAGCAGTGCGTCCTTTTGATGTCGGATCAGCATAATGACCGATGTCTGCAGGTATACCAGGATCGTTTTGGATGAAACGGATTGATTCGGTATCAAATACCTGGGAGTAGTATATTTTCTTCACATGACCTGCTTTGTAGATATCGATAATGAATTTCGTCAGCCCCCCGGTGGCGCATGCTGCAACAACGTTTTTCTCCTTAAGTCGCTCCCCAAGATATTTGAGAGCGGCAAGGGAAATCCCCCCTGCTCCTGACTGAAACACCATTCCATCTTTGATTAGTCCTGCTGCGTCCATGAGGTCGACGCATTGGCGGGCGATATTCAGTTTCTCGGAATCATCGGTGATTTTCAAGGATCCTGACACGATTTGGTTTGGATCGCCGATTCGGTCGACCTGCACCACATAATCCACGTACCGCTCTTGGATCTCCTGGGGGTTACAGGGGTACTCCACGATAGTGTCTGTGACAACGATGACATGTTTTGCGTTCATCGCGTCTATCTGAGAATATGAGATGGGACCAAATGCGCTTTCACCCAGCAGACCGGTGCAGTTGCCTTGCTCATCAGATGCTGACGCGGCGATGATTGCGACATCAATAGCAAGTTCCCCTGTTTTCACCGCACCCCATCGTCCTCCATGGGAGCGAAGGATAACTGGGCTTCTCAAAGGGTGCTTGGAGACGTAATCGCCGACAGAATCATTAAGACTTCCTTCAATTCGGCTGACCACTCCCTCTTTAATAAAATCAATCACTGGTTTATGAACCGTAAATAGCGCGGTCTGTGCAAGACGGATGTCTTTTACCCCAAGGTTTTTAATCGCATCAAGCGTCTGGTTGACCACGAAATCACCGTTGCGGAGCTGATGGTGAAACGATACTGTCATCCCGTTTTTTAACAGGCAGTTCTGCAATGCCTTTTCAAGGGTTGTAAGCTTAGATGCAAACCCGTACTTGCGTGCCCCTGAAAACGGTTTGAATGTCCGATCCCCGATGGTTGTCTCAACCATTCTACCAGCGGCGTTCTGTACTTCCACCCTCTCACTTCCGTTTTTTGATTTCAAAATCGATAAAATCACAATGATGGATGATGATTGCCTCGGCCGTCCGGTTCATGGTGTCGCCCTCATGAGAATGCGCGGCGATGATATGGACGACTTCCCTAGGCAGGTTGCATTCTTCAGCGAGCTGAGCGCCAGCTGCAGGATGGCGAATTTTCTGTCCAAATGTACTCTTTACGATTTTTCCATTCTTCATCTCATACTCTAAGAGTTTCCCGACATCATGAAGCAATGCCCCTGCGATCACATGGTCTTTGTTTAGCGGCTCGTCTCGGGTATTTGCCACATTCCATGCAAGCGCTGAAATCCTTCTTGTATGATCTATTAGAAGACCTGAGTTTTCAAATAAAAGGGTAAAGGGAATATCCTGAAGGTTCGTCCAGCCACCGCGATCAGCAGCGTTTTTCCATACCTCCACTACTTGACTTCTCAAATCTTTATCCTTTATTAAGGTAAGCTCCACAAAATACTTCTCGATATCGCGTTTTTCTATCATAGAACGCCTCCGCGTATGATTGAGGTAATTGGTGATTGTATTAATAAAAATATGCGCGTGGGGAAAATCGGTACTGATTGTACAAGAAACTATTAATATTCATCCATAAGAAACCCCTTATAGCGATATCGTTTGGTGGAGAATGAAAATCAAGCAGATAGATACAATCATCATCGTAGTACTCATCGTAGTCACGATGCTATTTTTGGTTAGGGCAGACTATATCAGCTCGATTCTCCCAGATGTTCATACTTCTCCCCCTGGAGATGATACGACTGTGGTTACGCCTCTGCCGCCTGAGAAACTACCAACTCCACCAACCTCTCTTATCCCTGCGTATCGACGTGATGTCTCTGCAGTAGACGAAGGTGCGCATTTCAGCAAAATTCGTATCTCTCGGGAATGGTGGTATTTTACTGCTGTTTTTAATGATAGCGTAAGTCAGTTGAAGGATTGGGTGGTTGCGGTCAGCTTCAACCATATGGCACGTGGTGACCTGCTTGGAACCAACAAACCAGACTTGCTGGTTGTCAGCCTCCTTGGCAACAACAGTCAGACGTATGGTGGGATGATCAACAAGGAGCATTATCTGGGGATCCTTCAGGACGGTACTCTTGTTGCAGGCTCACCGGGAGTAAAGATCCAGTTTGAGAATTCCTGGGCGGAGGGTTCATTCCCTCGATGGCATGTCCATGCCGAGGATGCTGATATCGACCCTTCTGCTGAGATTGTTATTGATCTGGATTATACCGCATGGTCTCTGCCAGTTTGGACTCTTGGGTCCCAAGCGATCGACATATCGGATAGCGAGGTAGCAGGCTATGTAGTGCTCGGCTGTTCGGTCTCTGGCACGGTTACGATCAATGGTCAAACATACCTTGTCAGAGGGACAGGTTCCTACGAGCATTCCTGGACCCCAAATGCAATCACCAGGCTACTGATTGGAGGCTGGGACTGGTTCTCTCTTACAATGGAGAACGGATGGACCATATATGGAACAAATTACCTGCTTAATCCTCAGGTGATTTCTGATACATTGTCCAATGTGGATCCATTCGGTACGCTTCTGATTACGACGGATCGGGGAGAAACTGTGACGGAGTTAAAGGATGTGAACCTCAGAATAACGCAGAGAGACGAACATGTGTTTCCCTTGATAAAACTCCCATCTCTGTTTAGCATCAAGGCAGATCCAAGTATCAATCCGTTGTATGTGATTAGTCAATCCCTGTTGTATGGGACAAAAACAACATTGAGTGCAGAGCTTTCTATCACCCATTCGACTACGAAAATATGGAAGTTTCCTACCTATCTGGGGATGAAAATAGGGTATTGTATCATTGACGGGTCGATTTCGTGGACTGACAATGACGGTGACCATGAAATACCCATCTATGGAATTGGCGTGTCTTGGAACATGCGTGCGCTTTTGTAAATGAGTTAATGTACAACTTCCACCGTGGCATTATCCGCGTTTAACACAATGGTATCCCCGTCTTTGATTTGGTCGATGTCTATCTTATCAACGCAGGGGATCCCTGCAAGGATGACCCCGGTGGCGACAATGGTTTCTGTTTCTTTGTTGATGATCCCTTTCGGGGCGACACCGTTTTTTTGTAACCCATAGATGACGTAGGAACCGACGGTAGATCCTTTCCCGCAGGGAAATACAAGGATTTTGTCTTTTACGTTCTTTCCTTCAAGCGGATGACCTTTTTCGATGACGATGCCTGTTTTGATGTTGATGCCGCCGTAGAATCCTATAGGGTCTTTAGAGACTAACGCGGTCCCTGTGACGTTCCCAGGGGATATGGTTCGTCCTTTCATCATAATGCAGCCTCCAGGAGTTTCTCAAGGTTCGTAAAACACACATTTTGTTTACAAAATCCAGGGAGGTAGTTGCCTGCCTTCCCAGAATTGACCCCTGTTGTTTTGTATCCCATCTCTTCGATGGGTGAGACGACCATACAGGTGTCCGCAACGATATATCCTCCTGCGTTTTCAATAATCTCAGCATATCCCATACGTTCTGCTGCTTCCTTCATCATCCGAGAGGTACACACCCAGACCGGTTTGCGCAGTTTCCTTCCTTTAAGTTTCATAGCGACCGCAGAAATCTCTCGGAGAGATGCATGCGGACAGCCGAGGATAACGATGTCGGGTTCTTTACCAGTGTTGAGTTTCGCATACGCCTCGTCCAATTCTTTTTTTGTGACCGTGATGGTTTCAAGGTTGTCTTTCTTCACAAGATCTGCTTCTGGAGTGAGCCCTTCGACATGATACAAAGCGACCGCACCTGATGCGGCCATGGCTGCACCTAGTGCCTTGAGTTGGTCCGTGTCTGCATTTGTAATGCCGGTAAAGTAAGGGATCTTGTTTTTCACTTGTTTTCCGACATGATAGCCAAGAGCACCAAAGTCTGCATCAAAGATCAGATTGGTATCTATTTTTACTTTGATCGTCGGTTGTCTATTCTCCCAAAGATGAAACCCGTAGTTTGGTGTTTTACCTAGGATTGCGGCAGCAAGAGCAGATGGTCCTCCTTCCCTGTTTGTTCGTGCACCGATGACCGAGTTGGAAAACGAGATTGCTGACGATTCTGACCATGCGATGTGTTCACGGAACCTCGGGAGATTTCCTGCGAGATAAGGTGTGCAGGTCGCGGTGATGACAATACCCATACTTTTAAACGCATTCATGATGCGCAGCTGGTTTATCGCAAACTCCTTTGGGAAGTGAAGAGTCTCCCAATCCTCTAAATCCATCCCTGCAGGGTTAAGGAACGTAAGGACTTTTACCTTAGCTCCTTTACCTGCGAGATCCTCTAGAAACTCAGTTCCGGGGTCTGCGATGGACTTATAGGAGACGCCAGCGACTTGCACTGACCCTACCGGGATCATCTTGTCAGCACCATAGATATCACCCAGCTGAACAAGCAACCGAAGCATACGTTCTGGGACTTCACCGTGTTCGCCCTGAAGTATTGATTCTTCCTCTTTTGTCAAATACATATCCTGATAACCCCTGTATGGACAGGGTTATATGCTTGGATTATTTTAGTGTTTTTGTTTAAAGACCCAAGCAGTTACTCCTTGTTGCATGTAAAGAATGTCCTGACAGACGATCTAAGAAGGCATCCCCGAAAACCACTGCTTTTTATAAGAAGCAAAAAAAGCTTCCAGTTGTTTCTTTCAAGAAAAAATCCTTACATCGTTTAATGTTTCATATCAATTTGATACTCAGATTTTTTTCACTAACTTCCTACAATTCTCAACAAGCTGATCAATTTCCTTTGTTGTTGCATGATCAACATGCACACCGCCGATTGCAACCACCTTTTTGTTGTATTTTTTACATGCTGCCTGTGCAATCGGCTGTAAAACGATGTCATCATAATGTCCGGTCAACCGAATCGCTTTTACTTTCATACCCGGCTGTGCAATTACCACGCCACCGACATGTGGCTGCTCTCCACCGCCAAGAAAATAAACCAAGTCATCGCCGATATGATGGCGATGCAGCCAAACCGTATATCTTCCTCTACCGGATGTAATCATCAAGGTTCACTTTTTGGTACTTCACAATCTCATACTTGCTTTTATCCACATCAAATGGGATTGTTGCATCCACACCAACCTTATCTGTTAACGCCTTCTTTCCTTCCTCCTGTTTGGATGACGGATCAAGGGAACTACCTGGTTGATCCAGCTTTACTACTAAATCCTTTCCACCCTGAAAACGGGTTGCTATTGCCCATTCCACTGCATTTGGATTATATATGTCAACATCATCATCGATGATGACCACATGCTTCATGCTCTTGTGACCCTTGAACGCTGCATCAATCGCCTTCTTCCCATCATCAGGATTCTTCTTCTGTATTTGTACGATTCCATGTAGCCATGAGCCGCCACCCATGCTGACTAAAACGTTTTTGCAGCTCGCAACCTTACTGACTTCATCATAGATAGTCGGTTCCTTAGGCATCCCCATGAGAATCTTATGTTCAAGCCTTCCAGGAATTAACACCTGATACAGCGCATCCTTCCGATGCGTGATGCAATCAATCACAAACACCGGCTCCTTACGTTCGAAATCGCGAGTCTCAGTGAGATCCACGAATGGCCCCTCCTGGTCCACCTCTTTTGTAAGTCGTCCCTCGATAACAAACTCGGACTCCGCAGGGACCTCAAGGTCCTTGGTTTTGCATTTCACCATCTTCAGAGGAAACAGCGTATTTGCGATGGAAAACTCATCAACACCTGACGGAGGACCAAGCGATGCAGCAATCATGATTGATACTGAATTACCGATGCATACCGCCATCTCTAGATCACCGGTAATCTTATCATAGGTGGTACGTGTCTGACGACCTTTGATTAAACGAGCAGTGAATCGGTTTGTCCCTCGTTCCATCAATCGATGATACGACACGTTCCGTCCTGTCTGCGGGTCTTTGATGGTCGCAACTGTCGCGGTCGCATACCGCCCGCCATCACCAGGTAAATGAGACAGCAATGGCAGTTTCCCAATATCAGGATTCTTCATAACTATCTCCTGACACGGACCCTTATCGACGATCTCGGGAACTGTCGGATGACGCAGCGCATCCACCAATTTGCTCAGCAGTCTTTCCTTTGTCGTCCCAAGCCCCTGCGCGATGATATCACGATCAGAGGTAATCCCCCCAAAAACAGAGAAAGGATATCCTTTCACATGCTCAAAAATCACAGGTTTCTCATTAAGAGTATACAGGATATTAGCGATTTCATAGTCTACAGAGACTTCTTTTTTAATACGAACAAGTTTCCCCTGCTCTTCCAGCTGCTTAAGAAACGGTCGAAGATGCATAGCTATTCCACACTCTCACGCGACGCCCCAATAACGGTTTTAACGGTCTGAAACCCTTCCTTCTCAATCGCAGTCGCGACCTTATTTTGTAATTCTTTCCCGGGTGTTAACGCAATCATGTTGCCCCCCAGGCCACCTCCCGTAAGCTTCGCACCAAACGCACCAGCCTCACGGGCGACACTAACAAGAAAATCTAATTCACGTGAGGACACCTCTATCTGCTGCAGCAGTTTATGATTCTCGTTCATCAATTTGCCAACGTCCTGCAGCGATCCATCGTTAATCGCCCGTTTCGCAAGATACGCAATGTTCTCTGCACGATTGAAAACCTCCTCGTACTTCTTTGGGTTTTTCTCCTTACGCTGTCTTACTCCTTCTACTGCCAGTTTCGTATCAGTCACTTTCCCGGTGTTACCGATAACAATTTCAACAGGACTTGACAACGCTATTCGATCGATAACGTTATTTTCCCCTTTCTGGAACCAGATTAATCCTCCATACGTAGATGCGGTGTTGTCCACACCGGATGGCGTTCCGTGATATCCCTTCTCGCCTTCGTAGGCGATTTCATTGATTTCATCATCAGATAAACTCATCTCAAAATATTCGGCAAGCGCACGCGCAAC
>MUGE01000014.1:0-12842 GCA_002900545.1 Thermoplasmata archaeon M11B2D
GTTAATATCTTGATACTTTTCCTAGTTCCTATTTTATCTTTTTTCATTTCTATTTCATCTGCCATAACCTTTGCCTCCTCTTTGATTGTTTTATAACAAGTCATTCCTTAAAAACATATCCTTAGAAAAAAGAATGAATGTGAAAGCAGTGATACGAATTTTACCTACGTTATTTATTTTGCTATCTCGTTTATAACCATGATAGGATTAGCCTTGCATTATCAACAATATCACATCTCTCAGAGATTTTTAACAACTGGATGGACTATCGGAGTTATTCTTCTCTTCGGGGACGTCCTGCTTGCACTCCTCTTTGCAAAGTATTTGGGAAAAATGTTTTTCAGCAAAAGACTCCCACATTTCTTCGAGAATTCACATAAAGAACCACGGAAAAGACCCCTGCCTGTTCACTCGCAGATGGTTAAGCTGATATACAAACCAAAACAAATCTATTATTCCAGGAAAAAACCTGATCTTTTTCTCTGGTAAAACAAAGAATTTTTCGTTCGATACAAATAAACGATACCGCCTTTATATAAAAAAACAAACAACTCACCGAGTAGTTTAACTCACCCGGGAGTTGCAATGTAACCTACGTCTTAGGTGTTACAGGTCGTTAATTAACGAGGCAATTTGCTTTCGTTTATCCTCTTCATCAGGAAGTGTTATCGACGATTTCCATTTTTTCGTGCCATCAGATTGATAAAATCCGCGGGAAATTGCGACGAATTCTTTTGATATCGATTCACCGACCGCCTTCTTGCGTGCAACTTCGATGAAATTGTTTTTACCAAATTTTACTTCCTCTGCTTTCAGTGTCTCAAATTCAACCATTGTATACCTCTTTGCCCGCAAGGAAAGCGTAATCAGATTTAAACTTTTTCAAATAAACAAATGAAAGAAATACTCCGAGAAAGATAAGAAAATAGAAGGAAAAAGAAACAAGAAAACTATATGATAACCTCTGATTATGAAATGTTTACTTCTAACACAATCCTTTTACAGGGATGTGTGGTAGTAAATTCTCAATTGTTTTTCCATTTCCCCCGTTTTTGTTTTCAGTGATTGTCTGTATTTTTTTTACTTGATATGATGGACGTACCAGAGGTGTATAATCCTTCATCCTTTGCTCATAGGCAAAGACTTTTGCTATATTTTCTATTTCTTCAAGTGCGCTTTCATCAGAAACCGCCCCCACAATTTTTATCTCCGAGTTAACCACCTCATTAACGCTAGATTTATACTAGCATGTATATATGTGTCAGTCCCTGCATATAAATGTTTTGAAAGATTTATCAAAAACACCACATCTATCAGTTGCAAGTTCTGCTGCTTACGAGGGTATAAACAAGAAAAATAACTCATTTTATCGAATCTGTCGTTTTTCCAACAGTATCTCTCCTTTGAAACCAGTTGCGTTTCTTTTTTTCACTCCTACGATGCATCGAAATGTTGATAACACTAGTTTATTGAAGTGCATGGTCAAGTTATCATACACAAGAACAGAGTTACGATCATATGTGTTGTTCACCGTGTCCTACATCTGGCTTGAATTCCAAGCATTAGAATCAATACAGAGAAAAATCGTCTGGTTTTAGTGTAAAAGGATGGTTTATCGGCAGTGTT
Organism: Thermoplasmata archaeon M11B2D; assembly: GCA_002900545.1. Taxonomy (GTDB): domain Archaea; phylum Thermoplasmatota; class E2; order DHVEG-1; family DHVEG-1; genus SM1-50. Next base: position 1,627 of record MUGE01000014.1, read on the forward strand.
GGTCAAAGGCAAGGTGAGGTTATCTTAAAAAAGAAAGAATCCACCATACCTCCCTCGTATCACTGGGTGTTTCATGTCTCCCCGATTATATATTTTCTATCAAATATAAACATGTCGCTCAGAATTAATCGAAAAACAAAAAGTTATAAAGATAGAGAGTCATAACAGGGTTGGTAAAAAAAGAGATGGATAGCGCAGAACTACTCTCCAATGAAGAAAAACAAAAACACAGACTATTTAGAACATCAAAATACGTTTTCATAATCACGTTGATTTATTCACTCTGGATTGTTTTACTTGTATCAGGTGTCTATTTTCTCCAATTTGGCAATACATGGGCGGTTTTAACCGTTGAACAATGGATCCTCTCTGCTATCGTTTTACTTAGCATTTTTATCGTTATTGAGATTTTTTTCCTAAGTCAGTACCTCCTTTTAAGAGAGAAACGTCTGCGTCCTGAAAAACGAAGACAAAAGGAATACATCCAAGGGAAACGAGTCTACCGGTACACCATCCCTTCTGATGCCAAAGGAGGCATCTTTAGCAAGACATACATCCTGATTGATGAGAATCGGGTTCTCAATCTCCGATACCAGATGGTCCCCCCCAACAATCTATGGGGACAAAAACAGGATCTGTAAAATCCTTTATTTTTTCAACATTCCCATCTCCACAAGTTTTTCAGGGAGATACGTATCAGTCACATAATCAAGCCCGTATTTTGCCAAAGCCTGTTGCTCTGATTTCTTCCCAATCTTCAACTGCAGTTTTATCTCATGTTTCCAGAATTGATCCTGGAAACGCGGGTCATCTAGCTCACTTTTCAACGCAGAGGTATCCTCATTGGTCAAGGAATCGGTTGGAAGCTTATAATTCTCGATATCGGATGGCGTTACACCAAGATACTGCGCGCATGGTGTGGCGAGATATTCAGAGATATGTGCAGTCTTAATTGCACCATGTGCGATGCTGCCGAAAATACGAAAACTCCATGGGTCGCAATCTGTGAACACTAAAACAGGAAGTTTCTTTTCCTCATTTAGTCTTTTGATAAACCGTCGTGTCGACCGTGCAGGCTGGCCTTTCAGATGCACAAGGACCGCACGAGAATCCGTATCAAATCCGTTTTCCACCAATCGATCGAACATACCACCGGTTTCAATCGCGACAATAAAATCTGCATCCACCTGTTTAAATGTCAGTTTATCCTTCTCTACGTTATAGGGAATCCCATACCCTGCGTCCCCAACATCATCCTGACAATGAATTTTTTTCTTGGTGTTGTTTCTTGTCATCTCCTCGACAACAAGATTCCCGATCACTCGAGCACCGTCCTCCTCAGGCCGAAGTTTAAAATCCTCCCGCATACACCCAGTGATAACCTCAAGGTCCTCAGCCAGAAGATCTGATTCATTCTGACTACCGAATTTCGCAAGATTCCAACCTTCAGAGATATAATAGGTCTCTCTTAACGTTGATGACTTTTTCTCCTTGATCATGTCTTTGATGAAATCAACCAGATACATCATCCGGAGTAACATATACGCGCCATCAAGGGAGTTTGCCGCTCGCTCTGTTTTGTTTTTCCCGTATTTCCACACATTTAGCGTATCATCAAATCTGATGTTTGCTTTTGTTCGCGTCGAAAGCTGCAACGCAGGGATTTCTGCTTTTTCAAGGTCAGCATACACCTTTGCAGCAATTGAATCAATCTTAGTAATTACACCAGAGTAATCACGTGCCATCCTCTATTCACCTTCCCATTTGTCCGCCCCAATAACATAACTGGGGTTGATGTTCTGCACATATAGGTCATTTTCATCAAAATCACCCTTGTTGAGACCAGCAAGCTCAAAGAAGATATCGACCTTATTGGTCGGGTCGATATTCTCAAAGTTCCATTTAATATAGCTATCAGTCACTTTGCTTGGTTTAGGCTTTACCTCACCGACCACCGCATCCTTCGGAAACAGTGCATATAAATTGAACTTCTGCGGCTTGCTTTTATAATTCACGACCATAATAGTACTTTTTGCAATCCATCCCTTTGTATCTGACTGGCCTGATGGACTTGCTACATCAAGTTTGATTTGAACTGGCTTGCCACGCACCTTTTCATATTCAACAAGATCCTCAATCCAGACAACATCCATAATCCGAGTAATGACCTTCTCAAGTGAAGGAACCGGTTTATTGAGCATATGAGCGGATTTTTTAGCAATCTCCGGAAGAATCTTTGTGATTAAATCGAATTTCTCTCGTGTTTTCACCCGTCGAACTTTTTTATTGATATGCATCTGGACTTTTCTAGCAACCTCACGAAACGCAAGTCTAATCTCATTTTCTATCTCCTCGACATCAGCGACCGCTTCCTTAGACTCGGATGTATATGGGATCTGGGTGGATGCGATATGTGTAAGAAGGATCGCCGGGCCAATTGGGATTCCTGTTCCAGAGGGTTGGTCCAGACCGTACCTGCGCCAGTCAATCGATGCGATCGAGGTAGTGATGGCACAATCACCTTGTTGATATAGCAATGGAATTCGATTTGCAAATCGAAGGATCTTGACAGGTTTGTCCTTTGGTAAATTCCCACCATAGACAATCCCGACTTCAACCTGAAACGGGTTCCCTGAATATACGGACGCAGGTCGCGTTGCAGTGAAAATAAACTCAGGTGAGATCTCCTGAGTCTCACTTTTCAAGCTCCGACGAATCAAAGTCTCCCCAATTGGTGACAGACATTCTGTTGGGGGTGTCATGATTTTCACCCGTTTGAAGGCTTGATGCAACGCAAGGAACTGCTCACGACTCATGTCCATGGGATTCAGATTCCTATCAAGCTTTGCTTCATCACAGACTGCATTAGCCGTGCGATCACCCATGCTGCTGAACTCATGTTTCAAAAACGACGCCAGTTTCCGCGCTTTAGTTTCCTTTGACATCTTTATTAACGTGCCAAGTTCGACACCATACGGATGTGGTTTAATTTCCTCGCTTTTTTTAGGGAGAATGTCTGCGGTCCTCTCAAAGACATGTTCTGTGCCATCCGCTTCTTTAAACGTGAGATGAGCATGAGGATTGACAATCGAGGTGGATTGAAGATAGTCATAGACAAACCGTTTCCCTCGTTTGTAATCTGCTTTTAAACAGACTTCAATGCGTGTCCCTGATGGTTTCTCCCAATGCATGATTTCATGATGTTGCACCTCCCCGCGGTTCTTGTTTGTATCAATCGCAAGTTCAACAAGTACTGCAGGTTGATTTTCCTGAATTTTTGAGATAATTTTTGCATGTTTCCCTGTGGTCAACTGACCATATAACACGACAGCTGAGATGCCGATTCCTTGTTGCCCTCTGCTCTGTCGAATCGCGTGGAACCGTGAACCATACAGTAACCGAGCAAAGATATGAGGAATCTGTTGTTTGATGATACCCGGACCATTGTCTTCAACAATCACGATGCATTCTTCTTCACTAGGATTCTTTACTTCGACATGAATATCAGGAAGGATACCGGATTCCTCGCAAGCGTCCAAGGCATTATCGACTGCTTCTTTGACACTTGTTATTAATGCACGTGTCGGGTTCCCAAATCCAAGGATATGTTTATTTCTTTCAAAGAATTCCGCAACTGATATTTCTTTTTGTTTTTTTGCTAGTTCATAGGCGATTGCTTCTGGCAAAATATCCCTCCGATGTAGAGTGATGTCGCATCCGATACTGGTAAATAGAAAAGGTATTATAAAATTATTGTATGAGGATATAAAATACTGGATTGTGCCACCGAAATCGAAAGCAATGTTTATAAGGAAAAATCTACTGTGCGTTCTGAACCTGCTCCCTATGAGGATATCGCTATGACCGAGTATGATCAGAAAGCATTCGAAGAGAAATGGCAGAAAAAATGGCAAGAGATGAACATCTATCATTTCGATTTTGAAAATCCTAAAAAACCATATAGCATTGATGTTCCCCCACGGTACGCCTCCGGCCCTCTTCATGCAGGTCATGCGGTCCATTATACCCATATCGATTTTGCTGCTCGGTACAAACGCATGCGGGGATATAATGTGTTTTTTCCCTTGTGTTTCGATGTCAATGGCATCCCTATCGAGGAACGTGTTGAACGACAGCTCAACATCACCCGAAAGGATATTGAGCGTCATGAGTTCACAAAACTGTGTTCCGAGTTTGCACAAAAGAACATCCAAACCATGACCAACCAGTTCATCAGACTGGGGGAGAGCATGGATCCTTCGATTTATTATCAGACCGATGCAGAATATTATAGAAGAATCACCCAAATTTCGTTCATAGAATTATTCAAGAAAGGTCATATCTACAAAGGGGAGTTCCCGGTGAACTGGTGTCCCCGTTGCATGACTGCGATGGCCGATGCCGAGGTTGTGTACAGCGATCGGACAACAAAACTTAATACGATTAAATTCTATTTTACTAAACAACAGGATGCACATCTTTTAAAGTTCCATGGGATTGGAAAGGATGCGCGTGGGGCGTACATCGAGATAGCCACCACGCGACCGGAGATGCTTGCAGCCTGCCAGATCGTCGCGGTCCACCCGACCGATGAACGAGCACCATGGCTTGTTGGCCAGACCGTGAAAATCCCTCCGGACTACTCCAAAGAAGTCAACATCGTTGAGGATGATGCAGTCGACCCAGAGTTTGGTACCGGCCTTGTCATGATTTGCACGGTCGGTGACAAAGAAGACCTCAACTGGGTTTTCAAATATAAACTCCCACTTGAGATGAGCATCGATGAAGCAGGAAAAATGACTGCTATTACTGGGAAATACAAAGGCATGAAAATCGAGGATGCTCGAAAGACAATCATCGAGGATATGAAAAATGATGGGGTGCTTCTCAAACAAGAGCCACTTGCGCAGAGTGTCGGGGTCTGCTGGCGATGTAAAACACCGGTGGAGTTCATCAATGCCAAACAATGGTTTTTAAAAACAATTCCGTTCAAACAACAGGTTCTTAACGCAAGCGATGCGATGCAATGGTACCCTCAGTTTATGAAAATTCGCCTTGAGGACTGGGTCAACTCTCTAGAATGGGACTGGGTGATTAGTAGACAACGGTACTTCGCCACACCGATCCCTCTCTGGGAATGTGAGAATTGTGATGAGGTTGTCCTTGCACGACCAGAGGACTGCTATATTGATCCGACGATTGACAAACCGCCTGTGGAAACCTGTCCAAAATGTGGTGGGAAACTCAAAGGCTGCGAGGACGTTTTTGACACTTGGATGGATTCCTCAATTTCACCGTTGTATAACACGTTCTGGCATCGTGATGAAAAGAAGTTCAAACAACTCTATCCGATGTCGTTACGTCCGCAGGCACATGACATCATCCGCACCTGGGCGTTCTATACGATTCTCCGCTGCACGCTTCTTACCGAGATAGAACCTTTTGAGAATATCATGATGGGCGGGTTCATACTCTCTGAGGATGGCACCCCGATGCATGCAAGTCTTGGCAATGTCATTGATCCATTACAAGTAATCGATGAATATGGAACAGATGCGTTTCGCTGCTATGCAGCAAGCTGCGCATTAGGTGAGGATAATCCGTTCAGACGAAAGGATGTTGTCCGTGGAACAAAACTACTACGAAAATTCTGGAACGTTCAGCAGTTCATCGGCACTATCCTTAAAAAAGGAAAACCAGAGAAACCAAAAAAACTCCAAGATATCGACCAATGGATTCTGAGCAAATACAGTACACTTGTCAATACCTGCACCAACCAAATGGATATGTTCGATTACTCACAGGCCATGAAAGAGATTGAATATTTCCTCTGGCATGAGCTTGCTGACCATTACCTGGAGATGATCAAAGGATCATTATATAACAAAGAAAATGTTGATAGTATTCATTACACATTATACACGATTGGACTGGGTGTTGTGAAGTTATTTGCCCCGTTCTTCCCTCATATCACGGAACAGATTTATTATGACATCTATAACGACTTAGAAGGGGATAAAAGTATTCATCTTTCAGCTTGGCCTACCTCAGTTCTTATTAATAAAGAAAAGGAACAAGCTGGTGAAACCGTCAAAGATTATATCGCGAAAGTCCGGGCCTGGAAAAGTGAACAAGGAATCGCTCTTAACGCTCCGATAGCAGCTCTTGCAACCTATGCTCCTATGGAAATGATAAAGAGATTGAAAACAAGCGATACCATCATTTTTTCGACCCTGCGATATCCAAATGAGCATAAATTCATAGCGGGAAAACCAGAAATCCAGGAGATTGTCACCAGAGTCGAACCTGTCTTTTCAAAACTTGGTCCCGCCTTTAAGACCGAAAGCACACAGATAATCAAATGGATTAAGGACCATCAGCACGAGCTTATAGCAAAAATCGACAATGATGGCGATGTTTTCCTTTCAGAGATCCCTGGCATGAAAGATAAGAAAAAAGAAAGATTATTAGAAGCAGGGTATATACAGGTAAAACGCGCTGCAGGCCTGAAAGGCAAAAAGGGCAGTACTATTCTGTCATTTGATGACTTCTATGTTGAGATTCAAGGGCAGGAACCATGAAAATACACAAAAAGAAAGTCCATGAATGGATAGTGAAGATCATTGCCGTAATGATTGTACTTTTCCTGGTTTTAACTGGTATTTCACTCCTATTTCTATGATGATCACTTCATTGAATATCTTGTTTTAAGATAAATCGAAAGGCATTTAATCATCTTTTCATTGAAGGGGTGGCTTAGGGTGTTATTTCCATGACTGAAAATGCGGCTATTTCAAAGGATAGACAAGAAAAGAAAGTCATGAACCGGTGGATCATTGTCGTTGGCGGAATCCTTATACAACTTGCGCTTGGCGCTATCTATGCATGGTCTGCATTTACCACTCCGCTCCAAGGCACTACGACAACTCCCAGTCAATTTGCATTTTCAAAAACAGAGACCCAAGCTATATTTAGCGCTGGATTGCTATTTTTTGCGATTTTTACTATTGTTGGTGGTCGTCTTCAGCTCAGATACGGTCCGAAGAAAGTCGCGCTTCTAGGAGGAATTTTGCTTGGACTTGGATACATCCTTGCGGCATTATCTGGTGGGAGTTTTCTTCCAAAACTCATCTGTATCGGGGGTATTGCTGGAACAGGTATTGGGTTAGCGTACGTTGTCCCAATTGCGACTGGGGTCAAATGGTTCCCTGACAAGAAAGGCTTAGTAAGCGGTCTTGCTGTCGCAGGCTTTGGTTTTGGCGCGTTTATCTGGATTTTAATCGCCAACCCTCCTAGCATTCTTGGCTTCAACGGGCTTATCACTGAATACACGATTGATAACGTCAATAACGCGTTTTTGGTTTATGGAATCGCATTCCTCCTTCTTGTGATTCTTGGGTCGTTAATGATGAAAAACCCACCGTCAGGATGGAAACCCGCTGGATGGGTCCCTCTGGTTAGTGACTCAAAAGATAAAAAAACAGGTGTCGATTGCAGACCTCGAGAGATGTGTAAAAGGAAAGAATTTTACCTCCTCTGGACGATGTTTTTTATCGGAGCTCTTGCAGGTCTTATGGTTATTGGCAACGTCCAAAACTTCGCAAAAAGCCCGACTGACGGATTTACCGCTTACGGGTTCAGCGAGATTGAAGCTGTTGATTTTGCTGTTCTTGGCGCAGCGATTTGTCTTCCCATTTTCAATGGCGCAGGGCGAATTGCCTGGGGTCAAATCTCCGACCGAATCGGACGACGCAAGGCACTTATATCCATGTTCCTCTTCCAAGGGATTATGATGGTTGTTTTCTTTTACACCACGGCAAACCCTTATACATTCTACATTGTCGCCGCGTTCATAGGGTTTAACTTTGGCGGGAACTTTGCGTTATTCCCGGCCGCCTGCGCAGACTCGTTTGGAGCAGAAAACTTAGGGTTGAACTACGGTTTTATCTTTACTTCCTATGGCATCGGTGGTATAGTCGGTCCTCTCCTTGCTGGAGCAGTACAGGACGCTGAGATGAGTTTCCTTTATGCATTTGTCCCTGCAGCGATTATGTGTTTCATCGCCATGGTTCTTGCATTACTCTACAAGGATTCAGTGCAAAAAACCGCATAATAAAACAAAGAGGCGATGATAATCTTGTTTTAATCGCTCCCTCTTTTTTTTTCTGTAAAAATTCTAGATGATCGTATGGACCTGCCAGCGTTCGTCGACCCACAGTCCAATCAGTTCTATTGGGAAATCCCAGCCCTGAATTCTTTTCAACGATGTTTTGATTTGTTCTATCTGTGTTTCTTTTCCGACTGGATTTCCTGCGCAGTCAAAATGACCAATTACTGCGATACACGTTGAGCCATGTTTTCTGACAGAGATTTCCACCCTCTTGTGTAGAGATTCTACCAGGGATCTTGGTTTGTTCTCTGCTAAAATCTTCACAGGTCCCGGTTCCGTTATCATATCCACGCAATCGGCTGCATAGTGTTTTTTCATCCAGTTAATCACAGGAAGTTGCACACGACCATCCATGCAGTTAATCGCGGTCACAAATTTCTTTGTAAACATCTCTCACACACATCCTTATATCTCTAATAATTCATAGGAGGCGGATCCTAGTCCTATTTTCTCCCCATATTGGATCTGTTTATAAGGGTTAACCTTATTGACCTTGAAAAACACGTTTTCCTGTACCTTGTCGATAAGATCAAGTGAGGCTTTGTCAACCGCAACAGGATCGTCACTGAGAAGATAACCGACATCAGAACAGATGATTGGCCCGGCGTTCGGATCGCAATCACAGCCTTTTGAAATCCGTTTCATTTCATTTAGATACAACACCGTTTTATCCTGAACACATGCCTTTGCAGAACACGCAGGCAAGAACTGGAAATCAGCGTCTTTGGATTGCAATGCTTTTGATTGGCAGACGTCCACACATGCATCGCATCCAAAGCAACGATTCTCATTGTATTCCCAGGAATTTTCATTTACGTTGATTGCAGTAAATGGGCAAGCGTTTGCGCACGCTCCGCAAAAGGTGCATGCCTCTTTTGTGTACACAGGATAGCTACTGTTATGGATTTTTGTTTTTGTTTCTTTTGTTACTCCACCCATACCAAAGTTCTTGATTGCGCCTCCCATCCCTGATTGTATATGACCCTTCACATGGGAAAGAGCAATGATATACGTGGATTTCTTTAGATGGGTAGCGACCTCGAAGGTTCTCCCTTCTATAGTCGTCGATATTCCTTCGTCATCAATGATAACGTCACATCCAACGTTTTTCATTGTAAAACCATGTCGCTTCGCAAGCTCCTGATACTGTGATTTTAAAAAGCGTGACCCGTGGTAGGCAACCGTCGTGTCAAAAAGAAATGGACGTGCGTGTATCTTTGTTAATTCGTCAACAACAGATTTTGCCACCGTTGGTTTCATAAAATACGAATTGCCCTTTTCACCCATATGAAGTTTTATCAACACTTCTTTTCCTGTAAACCTCTGAATGGGAAACAGAGCGAAAGCCTTTGAGAGATGCTGCAGGTCCGGAAAAAAAACAACGTTGGTCATCCGACTTTTTTCTCCCACTTTTTAAGCTTTAAAACACTACCAAGCGACCCACCGTGCTTTATTTCTTCCCGAATTCTGATTTCCTGTTCCTTGACATCCAATGCCCGGTTAGCTATCTCTTGGGCTATCTCCTGTGGCACCACCACCACCCCGGAGTCATCACCGATGATCCAATCGCCGGTGCGGATGGTTCGATTCCCACATGTTATCTCAGCACCAATCTCCCCAAACCCTTTTGGCTCCCCTGCATTTGGAACGATGTATCGTGAAAATATAGGGAACTTGATGTGTAAAAGGTCATCATAATCTCGTACGGCACCATCGATGACGACACCGGCAAGCCCCTTAAGCTTTGCACTCCAGGTTGCCAGTTCCCCCCATACCGCTGTTCTACCTTGGTTCACATCGACAACAAGCACGGTCCCTTGTTCTGCTCTATCGATTGCTTCAATAGGTTTTGCCCAATCTCCATCAATGGTTCGTACGGTCAGTGCACGTCCGACCATATGAACTCCGGTAGTGATTGGTCGAATCCCCTCCAAAGCCCCTTGCTTGTGCATCGCATCTGAAATATTTGGGGTGGAGACAAGTAGAAATGCTTTGTATACTCGTTGAGGATCGTATTTTTTAAAAAGATCTGTCTTAATTTTTTTCTTCAGAATCAATGCTTTTTTGATAGTTTTCGTTGCTTCGGCAACGTTCTTAGCCTTGGTGATAGCACTACCGACAATGATAATGCTTGCTCCTATCTGTATCATCTCAGCAACGGTCTCACTATTAAGTCCACCGGCGACCGCGATAGGGAGCGTCGTTTGTTTTTCCAGTGATGCAAGGACTTGTCGTGGTTTTTTGCCTTGCATCTGTTCATCGATTCCGACATGGATGCATAGAAAATCAACCCCAAGTTTTTCTAGAGCGTGTGCTCGTTTGGGGTGATTAGAGATTCCCATGAGATCGACCATGATTTTTACACCGTATTTCCTGGCAGATTTCACCGCGTCCGCAATCGTACTATTATCGGATGCTGCCAGAAGACATATCACATCAGCACCTGCTTTGGCGGCCATTTCGGTTTCTAAAGCGCCCGTGTCCATCGTTTTCATGTCTGCAACAATCGTTTTTGCAGGGAATTGTTCTCGCAGCTTTCGAATAACGTCCATGCCTTCACTTTTTATTAATGGTGTTCCAGCTTCTAGCCAATCTGCTCCACCTTTGACTGCTTCATGTGCGATAGCAAGTGCCCTGTCTGCATTTAGAAGGTCTAATGCAACTTGTAAAACCGGTTTCATTAAAAGGTGAATAATCAGGTGTTATTTAAAAAGTGATGTATCAAAGGTAAAGAAGGGATGACATATTATTTGCTTTTAATTTGGTTTTTCCCAAACGAATTCTGACAGTATATAAAGAACGAGGGATATAAACACGTATGAGGTACATCACATGAACACAGGAACAAAACAGTTCATAACTCTGCTCATTGTTGTTTCGACGATTGTCGTCCTAGCAAAGATTTATTTACAGATTTAAATCTTTTTTAAAAAAATTATTTATACTCTGTTTTGATAATATATATAGGAATAAGTTATCATGAAGAATATGTCCGTTCCATGGCCTACTCAATTCCTGTCTATTACTGTATTATGCATTTTCTGTT
>MUGE01000238.1:0-2851 GCA_002900545.1 Thermoplasmata archaeon M11B2D
ACCAATCGCACACCGATATTATTATTAAAATATGAGGAAAAACAAGGAGGTTCAAATTTGAATCATATCTAGATACGTTCATTTTTACTAAACATTTATGTATCTTTTGAATTGTTACCATTGATTTCGATGTATACGGGAGGTATTGTATCTCTCTTCTTTTTGTTTAACTTCAGCAGGGTAACCTAGAGAGACAATTGCGAAGGGGATAATATTTGTTGGCAGTTTTAGTAATTTTCTCATTCCTGCAACACGACCTTCCCGAGGGTATAAACCAAGCCAACATGCACCAAGACCAAGGCAGTGAGCAGCGAGCAGGATATTTTCTGTTGCTGCTGCGCAATCAATCATCCAGTATCCTTTAAACTTCTCCAAATGCAAATCACCACAGACCAGAATAGCTTTATCTGCATCTTTAAGCATTTTCGCACTAGGATGAAAGGTTTGAATGACATTAAGGATTTTTCGATCATCAAGAATAACAAAATGCCAAGGTTGCTGATTACCAGCAGATGGAGCATTACATGCAACACGCAGGAGTTTTTGAAGTAAATCTTCTGAGATTTCTTGTTTTTTATATTTTCTGATACTTCTCCTTGTTAGAATTGCTTCATATGCGTCCATGTTTTTTCCCTAATTGCATGAAAAGAGTATTTCTATTTAAACTATATGAATCAAATTATCATAGAAAGGCAGAAAATTTGATTTCCCACATAAAATTCAGTTATGATTGCACCAGAAAAAGAAGTTTTTAAAAAATGAAAAATTCAACATGAAATCTATTTAAAACATCAAAGGATTTAGATTTTAAACTTTTTTATCTGTTTTATAAAAAATATCAATCAATCTAATAAGTTTAAACAATATATGTCATATTTATTACTATTTCACTATTTTATATAAAGCGAAACATTTTTATTTAAGCGTGTCATATCTATATTAAAAAGTAATATTTAAACACATTTAAAAACGGGGGAAAAAAATTGGAACTTAAATTTACTAATATTAAGACCCCTATGTTGCCAAAAAACAAGTTAACAAATAGAATATTAATTTATAGTCTGATGTTTATTTTGATAATTACATCCCTAAGTTCTGCAAAAATACAAAATTCAATAACAGAAATCGCTTACAAAGATACAAATCGCGATATTAATTGGAATGTAACATTGTTCTGTACTGAAATCTATGCCCATAATGATTATAGCATCTTTGGTGAGGCACCTGATGCCTCCGATGGATATGATACTTATGATGCTGCGGATCCTGGTGGGCCACCATCTCCACCGTATCTGAACAGTTATTTTACGACACCGTTCCCCTATCCAAACAACAAATTGATGCAGGAGATCAAACATTATTCTCTAAATAATACCTATAAGGTATGGAATTTTTCTGTTTTCTGGTTTCCCGCTGATTACGTTACACCGACTACTACAACGATTTCCTGGGAAATAGATGAAGTAAGTGATAGCGAATATACTAACGTATCCCTTTGCACAAATGATGGCACATTCTTGACTAATATGCTGATATCTAGTTACTATTCTTTTTACAACCCTGCCATGACTCCTCAAAATTTCAAAATTATTTGTCAATCTCCTGAACCACCAGCTCAGCTGGATTTTGGTGATGCACCAGAAGGAAGTATAGCCTATCCATCTACCAGTGTCATCGGAGGATTTCCCACATGTTATGCGTGTGGTCCTTCCGGTTGGATCGAACATAATAACTCTGGTGCATGGTTCGGTCCAACTGTTGATTTTGAATATGATGGGAACGCTGGATTATGTCCTGCTGGTTTTCCCCCATATGATCAAGATGATTGTTACCTCGATGGTGATGCTGGTTTAATTATTCCTCAGCCTTTTACGATAAACAATTCTCTGAATGTTGTCCCATGTCCCGGTGGTATTGGGACATCACTTGGTTCTGTCGGTCAGACAGTCGTTTGGGGAACACACATTGATATTAATGTGCATAATACTATGCCCGGTCATGATCCGTACCTCCCTGGGTATGTGAACGTTCTTATTGATTGGAATCAAAATGGAGTCTGGGGTGATGCAGGTGAACATGTGCTTCAGAATTTTGTTATACCGGCGTTATATATCGGGCCTCTTTCAGGACTATCACCACCAAGCTTTACCATTGGTCTAAATCCTGGATACGTCTGGACTCGATTTTCAATCACAGAATCACCTGTGCCATCTTCTTGGAATGGTTCAGGAATCTTTGAAGACGGAGAAACAGAAGACTATCTCCTCGAAATTCTTATGGATTTCCCGCCAGTTGCGTGTTACACCTGGATTGATGCTGATGGTATGGGACCAGGTACAATAATTAATTTTAATGCGACATGTAGTTCAGATGATAATGGTATAATAACCTATGAATGGGATTGGAATAATGATGGCGTCTATGACGCTACAGGTATTATACAGTCATATAATTTTGGTGATACCAACCAGCATACGGTTACACTTCGTGTCACGGATACCATTGGTCAGATGAATTCTGTTTCTCATACAGTGCAAGCGATGTATGTTCCAAACCTTCCACCCGTGTTCAGTTCGCCTTCTCCAGCAAATGGTTCGGTGAATCGACCGTTAAGTGTCAACTGGTGCATTCAGATTAATGAACCTGAGGGTGATCTGTTTTCCTGGACGATTCAATGTAGCAATGGCCAGACCAACAGTGGTACTGGAGCAACGAACGGAACCAAGACACTGGCGCTTTCCGGTCTTGCATACTCAACGACATACAAAGTCTGGGTCAATGCGACGGACCCCACAGGCAGTGGCCTTTTTACCAGAAGATGGTACACGTTTACGACTAAAGCAAGCCTCCC
>MUGE01000239.1:0-2850 GCA_002900545.1 Thermoplasmata archaeon M11B2D
GAGCAGCTCTTTAAGAGGTTAAAACCACGTACAACAGCAACCTTGTTCTCTAAAAAAGAAAAGCAATCTACTGAGACGCCATAGAATGTACAAAAGCAGAAACGAAAAGAGGGAGAACACAATCGGTATAGGGAAAAACCCCCCAGGTTATAAAAAGACTTCCTGAATTTGATGGCGTGGTACTTGACGTAGTTATAATTGGAATAAAACCTGGTAAAAATACGTTTCACCGTAAATTTTTAGCTAATAAAAATCAATGACTCTGCCGGGACCCATTTCTGATTGATTAGCGAACCACCAATTTATATATACATAAAATAATATTAAAATGGCTTATACAATGTCATACAGAGAAGACTTCGATTCGTTCATCCCTGCAAAACGACAGATACCAGAACTCACACTAAAAGCAATACTTATCGGGGCAGTACTTTCCATTGTTCTTGGCGCGGCAAATGCATATTTTGGACTGTACGCTGGAATGACGGTATCGGCAGCCATCCCTGGCGCGGTCATGGCATTTGCCTTACTTCGACCATTCAAAGGGACGATCCTTGAGGTAAACATCGGGATGATGGGTGCAGCCGCCGGAACAGCACTTGCCGCTGGCGTTATCTTCACCATCCCCGCGATGCTGCTTGTCGGAGCATGGACCGAGGTCAACTATCTGGAGACAACGATCATCGCTGCCCTTGGCGGAATCCTTGGGGTGCTCTGGATGGTGACGCTCAGACGCGCCTTGATTATCAAAACCGATCTTCCATTCCCCGAGGGTGTCGCAGTTGCAGCGGTCCTGACAACAACCGTCGGGGACGATGCTACAAAAAAAAGACAGGCAAGTGTCAGCGGTGTGTGGTTGCTCTTCGGAGGCATTCTTGGGGCATTGCTAAAATTTGGACAAATCGGTCTGAAAATATTCGAAGGAAAACTCCAGGGCATCATCAACATCGGGAGATTTGACATCGGAGCCGGGGAAAACGACGCGGTTATCTACGGTGGGGTTGCGACCTCACCAGCGCTACTTGGCGTCGGATGGATCATCGGCCCACGGATCGCATCGTTTGTTTTCGTAGGAGGCCTTATAGGCTGGGTGATCATCACACCATTAATCGCCCTTGCAGCAGGAATCCCACCAGGACTAGAACCTATCGACGGGTTCTTCTACATCTGGGAACATTACATAAGATATATCGGCGTCGGCGCCATGGTCGTTGGTGGGTTGTACACAATCTTTAAACTCCGACAAAACCTTGCTGCGGGGATCAAAGAGGCGGTCAGTGGTCTGAAAAGCGGTCAGGCTGAGACAAAAAAACGAACAGACCAAGATTTAAACTTCAAATGGGTGTTTCTGACGATTGGGGCTCTCACCATACCGGTTTTCCTCGTTTATGTCTGGATCTCAGATAACTACGTCGTCTCAGGGTTCATGGCGGTATTTGCCATTCTTTTTGCATTTATCGCAAGTGCGATAGCCGGATACATGGCAGGACTTGTCGGTTCATCCAACAACCCGACATCAGGGGTCACTGTTTCGGTGCTCCTGCTGACTTGTTTGATCCTCCTGGGGTTTGGGATGTCTGGGAGCGTAGGTGCCTATGGCGCAGCGATCCTTATCGCGGCAGTCATTGCATGCTGTGCAGCAATCTCAGGGGATGTACTGCAGTCCATGACCGCGGGTCAAATGATCGGGGCAACACCCTACAAACAACAGATTGCTGAACTCATCGGGATCCTTGCAGCAGCACCGGTCCTTGCCATTGTGGTTTCCGCCCTTCATCAGGCCTACACCATCGGAAGCAACGATTTGCCTGCTCCGCAAGCATTCCTCATGAGCGGGGTAGTACAAGGCGTGCTTGGCGGTGAGATGGTCTGGCCGTTCGTGGTCGTCGGCATGGTGCTTGCCTTTGTGATGATCCTTATCAACATACCCGTTCTTCCGGTTGCAATCGGTATTTACCTGCCCTTTACCCTTGGAACTCCTATCTTCTGTGGAGGGGTGATTAGGTACATCACCAATAGGAAAATCGACAGAGAATATGGAACGGGAAAAGACGAAAAAACAAATGAATGGCAACTAGCCATACAACAAACTGAGGTAAAACCAAAAGACCGGTGTATCAGAACAGGCCTGTTGTTTACCGCGGGGCTTATCGCAGGGGAAGCGTTAACCGGGGTTATTGTCGCGTTTATCATCATCGCTGGGGTACGTATCACCATCTTTGACGTCCCGCCGGTGATTCCTGGGCTTGTGATCTGGCTATTTATCGCTCTTCTCGTTTTTTATATCCCCTTACGAGAAATCTATAACAAAGAGTCGTAGAAGGATGTTGACAGTATCTTTGATTTAGATCTCGCAGATTATGAAACACCCAACAGGACATGTTGCAGGTTACCTTTTACAATAATGATGATATTTGATTTCTACCTGTTTTTTATTAAACCTTTTTTTTTCTGTTGACATAAGAAAAACTACTAGTAATTCATTTTAATTTGGTTTGAGAATTTTAAAAAATACATACTAAATTAGATACAGTTATTAAAGAGAATTTTAATACATTCTCCATATAATCTTACAATGAACTCCTGCGAAGAGAGGAGATTTTATGCCTAAAAATGTGATTAAAAAAGACGGAAGGATAGAACCGTTCATAAAAGAAAAAATTGTTGTTAGCGCTGTCAAAACCGGGGTGACCGTTACCATCGCACGAGAAATCGCTGAGAATATCGAAAAAAAACCAGAAGAAAACATCCGGACAAGTTGGATCCGCCAATATGTATTAAAAGAATAGACAAAACATAACCCGGATTGGTCGAAACGTTGGTACGACTACGATAAAAACATAAAAAGAT
>MUGE01000240.1:0-2834 GCA_002900545.1 Thermoplasmata archaeon M11B2D
TTTTTAGTGATTTTTCTTTCTCCAAATTTCCCACCCAAAATCATAATTAATAATCTTTTTTCTATTTAAAAAGATTATAGGAGATATTCTTCATTGATATTATCTCTCATTTTCTATTTATAAATAAAGAAATAGTCACAATCAATGATAAAATTAAAATACAAGTAAAAATCGTTTTCCATTCCACTAGCAAGTGAATTTGAGAATATAAGCATTTTATTTGCTAGCTACTAATTTGCAAACACCATACCTCCTGTATGGTTATGTAGCATTTTAGGCTTTGAAATAAATATTAGGAGATCTAAAAAAATTGGGTCATCGTAAAAGAACTGCCCCTCACCAAGGTTCCCTTTCCTTTCGAAGAGTTCGTGCTAAGTCACAGAAGGGAAAGATTCGTTCCTGGCCTACTTGGGATGGCGACCCAAAGCTCTTAGGATTCGCAGGATTCAAAGCCGGCATGACGCACATTACTGTAATTGAAAATCGTAAAAACAGTCCTATGTTTAATCAGGAACGTATAATTCCTGTGACTGTTATAGAATGCCCCCCTCTCAAAGTGATTGGTATTCGTGGATATAGTTATACTCCAGAAGGTTTGAAAATTGCTGCTGAAGCAATGCTCAAGAAACTTCCTGACGAGCTTGCTCGTAAGATGATTATACCCAAGAAGTACGCAGAAAAAGCACGCCTAAAAACCCTACAAGAGCGTCTAGGGTCAATTTATGAATTGAGAGTTATTGCCATAACGAATCCTAAGGATGCAAAGCTTCCTCGTAAGAAACCTGACATCATTGAAATAAAAGTTGGATGTAAGGATATACAGGCGGGATTTGACTTTGCACAATCCCTATTAGGTCAAACAATCACAGTAGACACCATCTTTGAAACAGGTGAATATTGTGATACCATAGGTGTAACAAAGGGTAAAGGAATTCAAGGACCGGTTAAACGGTTTGGTATTAAGATCCTCTCTCATAAAACAAGAGGTGTTAAACGCAAACCCGGTGCATTAGGTCCCTGGCGTCCTGCTAGAACCATGTATACTGTCGCTCATCAAGGGCAACATGGTTATCACCAACGAACAGAATACAATAAATTGATTATGAAAGTTGGCACTAAAGAGGAAAAAATTACTCCTGCTGGTGGCTTTAAAAAATATGGTGTTGTTGGTAATGACTTTCTTTTGATGAAAGGTAGTGTTCAAGGTCCAGCTAAGCGACTCATTACTATGAGGAATCCAATCCGACAGAAGCAAAAAATTGCTGCTCCGGAGATTGTTGATATATCTCTCACTAGTAAAATGTAGGAGGATGCCTTGAGATGAAAACAAAAATTTATGGTGCAATCGGTTTAGCTAAAAAAGCTCGTGTAACTCTTCCAGGTGTTTTCGAAACACCCTATCGTCCCGATGTAATTAAACGTGCTGTCTTAGCAGTCCAAAGTACTCGTCGTCAACCGAAGGGTACAAAATATCAAGCTGGATGGACAGTTGCTACAAGTTGGGGACCAGGTCGTGGTGCTGCAAGAACACCAAGAAGTCATGGAAGACGTACACATCATGCTCAAAGAGGTTCCTTAGTAAACTATACCGTTGGTGGTCGAGTTGCTCATCCACCAAGAACCGAGAAAAAGATTGTCGAACGCATAAACAGAAAAGAGCGTCAATTAGCTATTAAAAGCGCTATTGCTGCTACTTGCAACAAGGATCTTGTATTACAACGAGGTCATCGCGCAGCTAATTTTGAATTACTACCGCTCGTTTTTGAAGATGCAATTCATGATAAAATAACAAAGACCAAAGAAGCTGTCGAGTTATTAACGAAAATTGGCTTGGTAAATGACATTGAACGAGTAAAGGATGGTAAGAAAATCCGAGCAGGACAAGGTAAGGGTCGAGGTCGTAAATATCGTGTTCCAAAGGGACCGCTATTTGTTGTTGACCGTGACTCAGAGTTCTGTAAGGCAGTTCGTAACCTTCCAGGTGTTGAAGTCGTTCATGTTGATTATCTCAATACTGAGATGCTCGCACCAGGTACACATGCTGGCAGATTAACAGTTTGGATGGAGAATACAATTGATTTAATTAACAAAAAATATCCAACAAAGAAAAAAGTTTCTCCACCAAAGAAAACGACTACTACTGCCACTGATAAAACCAATTAGGAGTTGAAAAATAGATGAGTTCTGAAGAAACCAATTATTACCGAATAATCATTGCACCTTTCAGCAGTGAACGAATTTTTGAATTAATTGAATCACAGAATAAACTTGCATTCATTGTCGATCGAAAAGCAAACAAAACAACGATCAAACAAGCAATTGAAAAACTCTACAACGTGAAGGTAGTGAAGATAAATACTATGATTACTCCTAAAGGCAAGAAAAAAGCAATTGTTAAATTGCACCCAACAAATAATGCAGTTGATCTTGCCACTGCCTTAGGTTTAATGTAAGGTGATGTCACAATGGGTAAACGAATTTTAGTCCAAAGACGTGGTCGTGGTGGTAACCAATTTAGAGCCAGTACACATAAAAGAAGAGGCCCTGTAAGATATCCACAATTAACTGCTGATGACTATAAACGTCAAATAGTAGAATATGAAGTAGTGGAGCTCTTGCACGATCCTGGTAGAGGTGCACCTGTTATTGGTGTTAAAGAACAAAATGGTAAAAAACACTTGCTTTTGGCACCAGAAGGAATACAAGTAGGGCAGAAAATCTACAAAGGAGTTACAGCCCCAATACAAATTGGTACTATTAAACCACTTAAAAATATTCCAGATGGAACTTATGTTCATAACATTGAGTTACGTCCTGGAGATGGTGGTGCAATG
>MUGE01000241.1:0-2821 GCA_002900545.1 Thermoplasmata archaeon M11B2D
AGAAAGGTGGTGTCATCATGGATGTTACCACCGTTGAACAAGCAAAAATTGCAGAGAAAAGCGGTGCGGTAGCAGTCATGGCTCTTGAAAGAGTCCCAGCGGATATCCGAGCGTACGGTGGCGTCGCTCGAATGGCAGATCCTACTATCATTAAAGAAATCATCAATACGGTCAGTATCCCAGTGATGGCAAAAGCACGAATTGGACATTTCGTCGAAGCACAAGCATTAGAAGCCCTTGGTGTGGATATGATCGATGAATCAGAAGTTCTTACCCCCGCAGACCCTTATTACCATATCGATAAACGCGTCTTTACTATTCCCTTCGTCTGTGGCTGTAGAAACCTAGGGGAGGCAACCAGACGCATCTGGGAAGGTGCTGCGATGATTCGAACCAAGGGGGAAGCAGGCACTGGTAACATCGTTGAGGCTATTCGACATCAACGCATGGTAACACGAATGATACTTGCATTAAAAACCATGCAAATGACCCAAGTGCGAAAACTAGCAGATGAATACTGTCAAAACTATATAACCTCGTATAAAGCCTTAACAAATCAAGCTGTCGACGAAAAAACAGATCTCTTTGGTGCTTCTACCTACTCCCAGCTTAAAAAGGAGCTCTATGGGATTTTAACTGAAATTAAAGACCTCCAGCGGCTCCCTGTGGTAAATTTTGCAGCTGGTGGAATTGCAACACCTGCAGATGCAGCCATTATGATGCAGCTGGGAAACGATGGGGTCTTTGTAGGATCAGGTATTTTCAAATCAAAGAACCCTGAGAGACGAGCAAAAGCAATCGTAGAAGCAGTCGCTCATTTTGATGAACCGGAAATAATTGCTGAGGTCAGCAAGAATCTCGGTGATGCGATGCTTGGCATCGATATCGGCTCAATTCCAAAGGATCAACTTCTGCAGGAACGAGGCTGGTAACGATAGTCACAATCGGGGTGCTGTCTCTCCAAGGAGCAGTGTCTGAACATCTTGCATCGATGAATCGTGTTTTTCAAAAAGACAAAAGGAAAGGACAGGCTGTTTTGGTTCGACAACCACGTGATATCGATGCATGCGATGCATTAATTATTCCTGGAGGAGAGAGTACCACGATCTCTCGGATTTTAGTCAATTCAGGAATGTATGAGGTCATCCGAGAGCGCATCATGCACGATGACATCGCTCTCATGGGAACCTGTGCGGGATGTGTTCTTCTTGGCAAGCAGTTATCTGATTCCACCGCTGACATAAAACTCTTAGACGCCATGGATATACAGGTTGAACGTAACGCGTTTGGTAGACAAAAACAATCCTTCGAAAAACAAATAGAAATTAAAGGTTTTTTTACTCCATATACTGCCGTGTTCATCCGTGCGCCTGTTATAACAAAAACATGGGGAACTTGTGAAGTACTTGCAAAAGTAGGAACAAAAATAGTCATGACCAGGCAGCATCACTACCTGGCATTGTCATTCCACCCGGAGTTAACTTCGGACCTCAGGATCCATCAGTATTTTTTAGAGATGGTATAATCACGCTTTCATGATGGCAAGCAGGAAGATACCTAACGCTATCAATGCTCCAACAACAGCACCAATTACTGCGATAATGCCGTTTATAATCGTCCCTGAGAAATTCAGGAAATCCATAGGCGTTCCCATAAAACCAAGGAGATTTGCGCCCCAGAGGAAGATTACACCAACTAAAAGCCCAATAATAATTAGGATTCCTCCAACAGCTCTGCTTTTACCAGACCCAAAATAAGCGGTAAAAATCCCTGCGATTATACTTGCAATTGCAAACACTAGCGTCATCATACTTAAAAAATATTGTACTAATCCTTCCATTTTTTTCACTCCTTAAAATTTCGTTCCCGTTAAGGTTTTCGTATCGATTACCCCTTCAATAGTTCGTATCTTGTTTACCACAATATCACCCAGGCTTTCGAAGTCATCTGCTTCGATTTTTGCGATAAGATCATATTCTCCAAATAAGGGATGGAGTTCGATAATCTGTGGTACCTTTGAGAGCTTATTGTATACTTCATGTTCATGTGCGGGAGCGGCGCTTATTAGGACAAACCCAATTGCCATAACTTTACCTTCCTCGCTCACCGTTATATTCTCATTGGATATAAGCCTTACGTTATTTAAGGGTTCCATTCTCCCTTATAAAAAATGGCTTTATTTTTTTGTATTCGTAGCTAGAACCAATGAAAACGAATAGGCGCTTTTCAATTGGTTCGTATAAAGAAAAACGTCTGTAGAGTTTACTTCTTTTTCCTCTGATATACCTCGATGAAATTTTCTATACTTCGGTCATATGTGCGTTCAACAGCATCAGGAAAAAAACACGCGGGTACTTCACCTCTGCTTCTATGATAACTAAGGCATTCGCAGCATATCCCTTTTCTGCTGCAAGGGTAGCTACAATTGCAGGCAATTTTGTTTTGTTCTATCTTACATTCAACCATGTTTACAATACTCCAACTATTTTTTTGAACTCGGTTTCATCAATAATTTTCAGCCCTAATTTTTTTGCTTTTTGATATTTTGAACCAGGATCTGTTCCAGCGACGACAAAATCAATGTCTTTTCCAACTGATGAAGAAACGATGCCACCACGTTTAGTCACAAGATTTGATGCGTCAGGACGGGAAAGGGATGGAAGACCTCCGGTGAACACAAATTTTTTCCCTGCGAGATTTCCCTCTTTTTTTGTTTCCTTTGTCTGTATCCCAATGTCTTTTAACTTCTTTATCAACTCGATATTTTCCTGAGTGGCAAAGAATGTTGCTATCGACTCTGCTGTCTTTTCACCAAGACCGT
>MUGE01000242.1:0-2811 GCA_002900545.1 Thermoplasmata archaeon M11B2D
GGCGAACAACCCCACCCTTGGCAGCTGCTGCACCACCAGGATGCGGAGAGACGACATCGAAGTAGCAAGCCTTCAGGTCGATATGGGCTCTTACTGAAGACAACTCAGTTATCCCCGGGGTAACTTTTCTGTTATCAACCAGCCCCAAAAATAAGCTCGGTTGGTTCGCTAGGCCCTGCTTTCGCAACACTAATTGTTATTGTTCCAATTCGTGTAAAGCCACCTTTTACCCTTGCATTCTACAGGAGATTTCTGAACTCCTTGAGGTGACCATTGGGCGCGCTTGATATCTTTTCGAGCGCGTGGCGCCCCACCCAAACTACCCACCTATTGGTGTTCCTTTTCAGGTTAGTGACGCGACAAAAGAAGGGTGGTGTTGCATTGACGCCTCCACCTAAACTAGCGTCTAGGCTTCGATGGCTACCACCTACACTACACAACTAAAATCGTATCACAACAACAGGCTGTAGTAAAGCTCCACGGGGTCTTCGCTTCCTTCTAGAGGGTACTGGACTGTGCGCCAGTAAGTCAATTTCACCGGGTTTAAGGCAGGGACAGTGGCGCCCTCGTTAAGCCACTCATGCAAGCCGCCAATTAAGCGGCAAGGTATTACGCTACCTTAAGAGGGTCATGGTTACCCCCGCCGTCTAACGGTCCTTCGTCCCCTTGAACGAGGTTTTCAGATACCGTCACTGGGCAGGATTCAGCGACCATACACATCCTTTCGGACTTGCGGTCTCTTGTGTTTTTATTAAACAGTCGGAGCGCCCTTGTTACTGAGACCTGCTTTCTTCAAAGCAGGCACCCCTTATACCGAAGGTACGGGGCTAATTTGCCGAGTTCCCTTGCCTTAATTAAATCCGACACACCTTGGCCTTCTCAGCCAGGACACCTGTGTCAGTTCTCGGTACGGATTTACAT
Source organism: Thermoplasmata archaeon M11B2D (assembly GCA_002900545.1). GTDB lineage: Archaea > Thermoplasmatota > E2 > DHVEG-1 > DHVEG-1 > SM1-50. Next base: position 922 of record MUGE01000242.1, read on the forward strand.
GTTACATCTTAAATTTTTTTCACGGGTACTTGGGATCAATCTAATCCACCTAAAATCGGTAGACTCATTACGACTTGACATAGATCTCACCATTACGGTACTCCCTATATTTAATACGCTTAAACAGGTAGACAAGCCTGCTAGATTTACCCGAATACGTCAGAATTTAAGCAAATACATGAAAAGTACAGGAATATTAACCTGTTTCCCTTTCGACTTATACGATTAAGTTAAGCCTTAGGACCGACTAACCCTCGACTGATGAACATCGTCGAGGAAACCTGGTCCTTTCGGTGGTAGAGATTCCCACTCTACTATAGCTGCTACTTTTCCCAGGATTCTCGTTCGAACGCGGTCCACACGACCTTACAGCCGTACTTCTGTCCACGCACGACGCCCCCCTACTCAATCTCCTTTTAGGAGTGCTTATGTATCGGTGATTAGCTTAGCCCCGTCCATTTTCGAGGCATACAACCTCGACCAGTGAGCTGTTACGCTTTCTTTAAAGGATGGCTGCTTCTAAGCCAACCTCCTAGTTGTCTGAGGTTATAAACACTCTTTATCTATGACACTTAGCTAATACTTAGGGACCTTAACATAAGGCTGGGTTGTTTCCCTTTCGGACATCAAGATTACCCCAGATGCCCTCACTACCCTGCTTCTACGAAGGTTGCACATTCGGAGTTTGACAAGATACCGAGGAATTTCTTCCCCTAAGCATCCAATCAGTGCTCTACCTCACAACCCTTCTCTGCAGAGATCTACCTGCGGGTAGTCTCGGGGGGAACCAGCTATTACCAGCCTAGATTGGTCTTTTGCCCCTATACCCAACTCATCCAAACGATTTGCACATCAGTACTGGTTCGGTCCTCCACCCCACTTTCGTAGGGCTTCAACCTGGTCAGGCATAGATCGACTGGCTTCGGGTCTCGTGGTAATGACTACAGGCGAGTACACCCTGTCCCTTGTTGCCTGCGGACATTTGCTTTCGCTATGGTTACGAACTTAAGTTCTTAACCTCGCCATTACCAGGAACTCCCTGGGCCATTTTTCGAAACGCAAGATAAGACGCTGCTTACGCTTTTACGCCTTATCAGTCTGTAACCATTTAGTTTCATGCTCTTTGCACCTCCCGCAAGGGGTACTTTGCAACTTTCACTCACGCTACTACTACGCTATCGGTCTCGAGTAGTGTTTAGGGTTGGAAGTTTATGCCTCCCATATTCACGCGCGATATCCAACGCACGCTACTCTGGATACCTAAAAATCTCCCACTATTTTACCTCTACAGGGCTATCACCCTCTACGGCGCCACTTTCCAAAGGACTTCGAGTTTGATAGTTAGGGAGTAAATAGGTCCAAACTCCACATCTCCTGAAGTTCTTCACTTAAGGATTCGGTTTGCCCTATTGGGTTTTCGATCGCCTTTACTAACCCAATCTCTATTGATTTCTTTTCCTCTGCCTACTCAGATGTTTCAATTCGGCAGGTTACTTCTCCCATTAGGGAGTACCTATAAGGTAGGATGTCCCATTCGGTAATCTCCGTATCAAAGGCTCCTTGCGCCTACACGGAGTAATATCGCGGCTTGGCACGACCTTCTTCAGCTCTCGAGCCGAGCAATCCACCAAATGGCATAAATTCTGGCTCAATTTTCGTCCAGGTTGCGTATGTAATCCATCAATTGTTAGATGGTAACGATCATTGACAATATTATATAACCTCCTCTAAAGGTTACATGTCTACGTTCTTACTATCCTATTTCCTTCGAAATAGGATAATGTATATCTATGCATATTAAGGAAAATCTAAAGTGGACCGGATGGGATTTGAACCCATGGCCTCCTGCTTGCAAAGCAGGCGATCTTCCGCTGATCTACCGGCCCATTA
>MUGE01000243.1:0-2804 GCA_002900545.1 Thermoplasmata archaeon M11B2D
CATGCTTCCCAATACCGACATTTCAAGAAGCGAGAGGCATGAGTTATTTGGAAGGGGCAAGTCGAGACCAAAAGGCGAAAAGGGTTCTGGGATTGGAGTTATTAAAAAGCCATGAAAAAATTTTCCGAAGTATCAAAAGAACTGAATGAGAAACGTGCCCATGCCGACATGAATCCCAAGGAAAGTGTTGTCAAGTATTTGCTGGACAATCTGAATAACAACAACGTTTACATTCACTTCTCGAATATCGAAAAGGTAGGAATCAATCCAAACACAAAATGGGCAACACCCATTGGTGTCTATGGATGGCAGTTGAACTACTACAAGAAAAAACTCATTCAGAATGTCGAAGACGTTAAAAATATTGCTGTCGATTTTTTCAAGGAATATAAACTGACACCCAATTCAACACAGGCTGAGGTTGAAGCAAAGGGAATAGACTGGAAGAACTTTGTCTCTGCCGTGGGAATGTTGAATGGCACTTCTGGGGTTAAACTGGCTCGCGTATTTCCCTTCATGACTGAAGCAAAGTATATGCACGTTATCGAAGCCAAGTCAGGTCTCAAGTGGTTAAGGATTGGTGATTCAAGAACCAGTGATAAGGAAGTTATGGATGGAGTGAAGATATTGGAAATGTTCATCCTTAAAGAAAGTGACAAGACAGTAGAAAACATGACTGGTCATAAGCTGGATGGCAGTTCAAACTATATGCGACTATTCAGGGAATCTGACTTTCCCGCACTCAAAAAGTGGTTCGGCTTATCTGAAGAAAAAATCAAAACAACTCTTGAAAGGCTACAGAATAATCCGAATCCAGCCGAAATGAAGCCTTGGCTTGCCAGAGCCATAATCACTGATGTGATGGCACTACATACAACGAAAGATGGAAATGCCAAGTTCCTGTTTCAGTTGGTCAATGACATTTCAATGAATTTGGTAAAATCTCGCTTGCAGGCAGGCATCATGAAAACGACCATATACAGGGCTATGGGTTACGATGCTATCCGCGATGATGGTACTGGTACATTCTATAGCATGAATGAGCCTGCCCAAGTGGTATTCCTGCACCCGAATGCCTACACGGTCAGGAAGACACTAAATAATGATTCGGTTGAGAGAGAAAAGCGTAAAGCCCTTTTCGGTTTCGATTCCCAGACAAAAGCAGATTCATTTAAAAAAGCAAAATTCGAAAGCAGTTGGTAAGTAATGAAAAAGTTTTCAGAACTCACAAAGGTATTATCAGAGAAACGTGCCCATGCCGACATGAATGAAAAGGAATGGGTTGCCAAATATCTGATGGATAACATCAACAACAATAACCTGTACCTTCACTTCTCGAACATCAACAAGGTCGGCATCAAGCCAAGAAACGAATGGGATACGCCTCAAGGTGTCTATGGATGGCAGTTGAATGCATACAAGAAAACCATCAAGAAAATAGTCAGTGACGTGTCTGCTGATGCAAAGCAGACTATGGGTCAAAAAACCTACTTTGATACCATGAATGACAAGGAGAAATACCTAACAACACAAAGAGCCAAGGGCGATGGAAGCGGAGTTTTTCTTACTGGTGTATTTCCATTCAGGGATGATTCCACCTACCTTCATGTGATTGAAGCCAAGTCTGGTCTCAGGTGGCTGAAACTTCATGGTGGAAACCACACACTTGATGACTTTCTGGACATCCTGAATGCCATCGAGATATATTGGTCACATAACGCAGACACTATGGGTTACATGAGAAGGGAAATGAATGCAGACAGAACTCCTGTTTATAAATTCACCCAAGAACAAATTTCCATGATGAAAAGGTACTACCAGCTTGACGACAGCGAAATACAGAAGGTCATTGAAAAGTTATATGACGAATACAAGACAAACAAACAAAGCCAGCTTTCTACTATATGGTATTTCAGAAAAGAGTATATAATGTATTACATCTATAGCTATATGAATCGAGGTAATGCTTTTTCTGTTGGTGCTTATATGCTACTCAAAATTGTTTGCAAAAAGCTATCAAGAAATGACGCACAGGTTGCCATTTCGATGAATGCCATCCTACGCGCCGCCGGTTTTGATGCGGTTCGTGATGATGGTGAAGGAATCCTGTTCAATGATGACGAGAGTAATCAGGTTGTGTTCCTACACGCAGGCGCGTACACGGTCAAGAAAACTTTGCTCAATACGTCACTGCCCCGTAGCACCAGAGCCAAAGTGTTTGGTAAGGGAGCATAATATGCAATTCAAAGAATTCCCCAACCTTATGGAAAAACGCGCACACAGTGAACTCAATCCAAAAGATTGGGTGGCAAAGAATATCATGGATGTCATTGACAACAACAATATCTATATCCATTTTGGAAACATTGAAAAAGTTGGTATTGACCCAGTAACACAATGGGAAACTCCAAATGGTGTCTATGCATGGCAGTTGAACGCATACAAGAAAAAGATAAAGGAAAGGGTTGCGGATTATAAGAATGCTGCCATAAAAACTCTTGGTGGATATGGTTTAAGTGAAAAATCCACTACTGCCGAAATTATGGCAGTATTGAAACAGGTTCCTGAAAACAATAGGGTTCTTGTTAATGCGCTGAATACTATCAGGGGGGATGGTACGGGTGTTAGTATAATGAACATCTTTCCATTCAGGGATGATTCCAAATATGTGCATATACTCGAAGCCAAGTCCGGCTTGAAGTGGCTGAAACTGTATAAGGGAAATGCTTCGATGGCTGACCTTAAACATGCCTGCGAAACACTTGAAACGTATCTGTTGAATTCAAACAAAGACATTTCCAAGG
>MUGE01000244.1:0-2776 GCA_002900545.1 Thermoplasmata archaeon M11B2D
ATTCATCATAATTACAATATCTATACCTTTGAATTATCCATATGGGAAAGAAAAGACAAAAAACTTTATTAAATCACTTCTGATTTCTTTCCCATTCGACAGTTCGAGAGGCTAGATTATGGGAAAAACAATTACCGAAAAAATACTTGCTACCCACATTACTGAAGGAAAACCAGAAAAAGGAAAAGGAGTCGGCATCAAAATCGACCAAACGCTCACCCAGGATGCCACAGGAACCATGGCATACCTTCAATTCGAGGCAATGAATGTCCCTCATGTAAAAACCGAGCTATCCGTAAGTTACGTTGATCACAATACTGTCCAAATCGGATTTGAAAACGCAGATGACCATAGATACCTCCAAAGCGTCGCGGCTAAATACGGAATCATCTTCTCACGTGCAGGCAACGGGATCTGCCATCAGGTCCATCTCGAGAGATTTGGAAAACCAGGAAAGACATTACTTGGGTCTGATTCGCACACTCCAACCGGCGGGGGCATCGGCATGATCGCCATTGGAGCTGGTGGGCTTGATGTTGCTGTCGCCATGGCTGGCGGTCCCTTCTACCTCACCTACCCGAAAGTCATCAAAATCAACCTAACCGGGAAACTCAGACCATGGGTCGCTGCTAAAGACGTGATACTAAAAGTCCTTGAGATTTTCTCGACAAAAGGAAACGTCGGGACTGTCTTTGAATACGGCGGCGAAGGCGTCAAAACACTCTCCGTTCCTGACCGCGCAACCATCACGAACATGGGTGCAGAATGCGGTGTCACCACATCCGTGTTCCCTAGCGATGAAATCACAAAACAATTCCTCAAAGCACAAGGCAGAGAAAAAGACTGGGTTGAGCTGCTTGCTGATGACGATGCATCGTACGATCGAGTCGTCGACATCAATCTTAGTGACCTAGAACCGCTTGCAGCAACCCCGCACAGCCCAGGAAACATCAAGAAAATCCGCGATATCGAAGGTCTTGATGTCGACCAAGTCTGCATTGGAAGCTGCACGAACTCCTCCTACACTGATATGATGACAGTGGCAAACATCCTAAAGGATAAAAAGGTTCACCCAAACGTCAGTTTCGTCGTCGCCCCAGGGTCACGGCAGGTCCTTGAGAACTTAACCCATGATGGTGGTCTGGCCAGTCTCCTGAGCGCCGGTGCGCGACTTGCCGAATCTGCCTGCGGGTTCTGCATCGGCAACAGCCAATCACCGAAATCAGGGGCGATTTCTCTGCGTACTAGCAACCGGAACTTTCTTGGCAGATCGGGCACCAAAGACGCGCAAGTCTACCTTGTCAGCCCTGAGACGGCTGCTGCAGCCGTCATCACCGGGAAAATCACGGATCCACGGGATTTAGAAAAAATCGGCATCGCCTATCCAAAGGTAGCGATGCCAAAGAAATTCTACCTTGATGACAGCATGTTCATTCTGCCGCCAGCGGACTCCTCAAAAATAAAAATCCAACGAGGACCAAACATAGGCGAACCACCAAAAAACACCCCGCTGCCTGACGACATCACCGCAGAGGTGACCATCAAAGTCGGCGATGAGATAACCACAGACCATATCATCCCTGCAGGAGCGAAAATGAAGTATCGCTCAAACGTCCCGAAATACTCCGAATTCCTGTTCGAAGTCGTCGACCCGAAGTTCTATGAGCGCGCGAAAAAAATACAGCAGTCTGGTCTTCATAACGTGATTGTCGCTGGTGTCAGCTACGGTCAAGGGTCCTCCCGGGAGCATGCTGCTCTTTGTCCGATGTACATGGGCGTAAAAGCAGTGATTGCAAAAAGCATGGAACGGATTCACAAGGCAAATTTGATTAACTTTGGCATCCTTCCCTTAACATTTGTAAACAAGGATGATTACCAGTTGGTCGACCAGGGAGATCACCTTGATATCCGTGGTGTACGCACGGTCCTTTCCGGCAAAGAAACCACCCTGCGCGTCATCAATACGACAAAAAAGAAAGAATTTCAAGCGACCTTTGATCTTTCAGAACGCGACAAACACATCATCCTTGCGGGAGGATCATTAAACTATATAAAATAAGATGATAGGAGGAATCACATACATGGAAAAACCAAAAGGGCCAACAGAAAAAATTCAGGTGAAAAACACTATCGTGGAAATCGATGGGGACGAAATGACTAGAGTCATGTGGGCGATGGTCAAAGAAAAACTTCTCTTCCCGTTTCTTGACATGAAGCTTGAGTACTATGACCTCGGCTTGAAAAAACGCGATGAGACCGACGATACCATCACTCTTGATGCCGCAAACGCGATAAAGAAACATGGCGTGGGTGTCAAATGTGCAACCATCACACCAAACAAGGACCGCATCAAAGAATACAACCTAAAGAAAGAATGGCCAAGCCCCAATGGTACAATTCGAGCAGTACTTGATGGCACAGTTTTCCGTGGCCCAATCCTAGTAAAAAACATACCACCATCGGTAAGGAGCTGGACCAAACCAATCTACATCGGCAGACATGCCTATGGAGATGTCTACAAAAACCAGGAAATCCGAGTACCCGGTCCGGGGAAAGGAGAACTCATCTATACCCCTCAGGACGGTGGACAACCCATTCGACTCACCATACAGGAATTCAAAGGACCGGGGATTCTCCAAGGGATCCATAACACGGACAAATCAATAAACAGCTTTGCTAAAGCATGTTTCACCTATGCACTCGATCAAAAAGTGCCGTTGTGGTTTGCGACCAAAGATACCATCTCAAAAACCTACGATGCACGATTCCGGCAGAT
>MUGE01000245.1:0-2768 GCA_002900545.1 Thermoplasmata archaeon M11B2D
AATTTCAACTATATCGTCCGGATAGTAAACACGGATATCAACGGTGAAAACAATATCGTCCAAGGGCTGACCCAGATTAAGGGAATCGGACGGCATATGGCGACATTCATCGCGGACACCGCTGGGGTCGACCGTAAGATAAAATTCGGGAATTTACCTGAACCTGAGATTGAACGACTCAAAGAGGTGCTGGAGAACCTCGATGAATATGCTCCCACATGGATGCTGAACTACCGAAAGGATATGTACACAGGGGAGAACATCCATTTGATTAGTACGGATATCACGTCACGACTGAGAGATGACATCAACATGATGAAGATGATACGATCCTACCGTGGTGTCCGTCATGAGCTCGGCCTTAAAGTACGCGGACAACGGAGCAGTTCGAATGGAAGAAAAGGATTAGCACTCGGTGTCTCTAAACGAAGGGAAGCGTCCGCCTCAGCGGGCAAGAAAGAAGAATCCAAGGAGAAATAGGAGTGACGTAGATGAGCAGTCAGAAATTCCCACGAAAGAAATATGAAACTCCCTTACATCCTTGGAAAGAGAGCCGTATCAAATCAGAACGGGAGCTGATAAAGAAATACGGGTTAAAAAACCATAAAGAAGTTTGGAAGGCGAAAACCTATCTTGGGAAACATCGTGAGCAGGCAAGAGAACTGCTTGCGAAAGTCGGATCAACAAACCCACAGGTGAAAAAAGAAAGTGACCAGTTACTGCTTCATTTAACACGAATGGGTATCCTTTCTATGGGTGCGTCTCTTGATGATGTGCTCGCGTTGGAAATCGAATCAGTACTGTCACGACGGTTACAGACGTTGGTGTATCTCAAAGGATTTTCCAGTACACCGTATCAGGCACGTCAGTTGATCTGCCATGGTCATGTTGCTGTTGGGAACAAGAAAGTCACCATTCCAAGTTATATGGTTGCTAAGAACGAGGAAAGCCAGATTAGCTATACGCTTCAATCCCCCTTAAATGAACTGTCGCATCCAGCACGACCAAAAGGTGATACATATAAGACCGCTGAGATGGGAGCTGCGGTAAACCCATTTGGTACAGACAAACCAGTCATGGTTGTTCCAACAAAACAGCAGCAAACATCTACACCGGTGACGCCAGAAAGCAAACCTGCGACTGTGGTGGAGGTGGCAAAGCAACCAACGCCTGCAATTACAGAGAAATTACCAGAAGAGAAACCACCAGAAGAGAAACCACCAGAAGAGAAACCGACAGAAGAAAAACCAGCAGGAAAACCAAAGGAACAATCCAAGAAAGAGAAGAAAACGGAAGGAGCGTAAGACATGGCACGAAAAGGCATTGCTCATATTTATTCATCTTTTAATAATATCATTATCACTGTTACCGATTCCACAGGTGCAGAAACCATTGCGAAATGCTCTGGTGGGATGGTGACGAAATCAGCGAAAGATGAAGGGTCACCCTATGTTGCGATGAAAGTCGCACAGGTCGTGGCAGAGGCTGCGATTGAAAAAGGGTTTGACAGTGTCAATATCAAGATTAGTGGGAAAGGTGGAAAGAAAGGTGGAAACCCGGGTCGTGGGGCTCAAACTGCGATCCGATCATTGGTCCGTGCAGGATTACGGATTGGCACAATCGAAGATGTGACGCCACATCCGCATGATGGATGTAAACCAAAGGGTGGAAAAAGAGGTCGTCGTATCTAAGGTGGATATATGAAAGTCAAGACCGTTGAACTGAAGGGAAACCAAGGTGTCCTAAAAATAGAAGACACTGATCTATATTTTGTAAACTCCCTTAGACGTGTGATGCTTGCAGAACTTCCGAAACTTGCAATCGATGATGTGATTATCTACGATAATACCAGTGCGTTGTTCGATGAACTGATTGCACATCGCCTTGGGTTGATCCCTATCCCGACCGATCTACACACTCTTGTGTTTCGAGATGAGTGTAAATGTGAAGGTAAAGGATGCCCCAGTTGCACAGTGCGTTATACTCTCAGTAAAGAAGGGGACTGTGTCGTGTATTCTGGTGATTTACAACCAGAGCACCCTAGTTTTGCTATTACAGAAACCACGATTCCCATCGTAGAACTTATGAAGGACCAACGGGTGATTTTGGAGGTCGAGGCGGTTCTTGGACGAGGGAGAGACCATGCAAAATGGCAGGTTGTCCTTGCACCGAGGTACCGTATGGAAACCAAAATTATGGTTGACAAAAAACGCATCAACGAGGTCAAAGCATTCATCGAGGAACTACCCAAGGATCTTGTTGAGCTGAAGGGTGATAAACTGGAACTAAAGGACCCTTCACAGGAAAAGATCCTAGAATCGTACCTTGAAAAACATAAGGTAGATTTTATCGCGATAACAAAAGACCCCTCGAAACTGCTATTCAGATTTGAGACCGATGGGTCGATGAGTGCGAAAGCTGCATTACAGGAGTCTATTAATATCCTGGCCAAGAAATACGAAGAGTTCCGTGGGCTGCTCAAAGACCTCTAACCAAGGTGACTTGACCGAAAACTCTTTTACCTGTTTTCTCTTTTTACGATGCGATGTACATAGGGCCTGTGGGGTAGCTTGGTATCCTTGTGGCTTCGGGAGCCATCGACTTGCGTTCAAATCGCAACAGGCCCATGGTCCTCTCTCGGAGGAAATTCTGTCAACAGGCCCGAACATGGCGTTCTGTTGGTTTTCTCCTTATCTCGCTGTCCTGCCATTTTTGCGTTTTTTTGACGTGGTTTCAGGGCGAGACTGACCCAATCCACAGGCAAGATG
>MUGE01000246.1:0-2763 GCA_002900545.1 Thermoplasmata archaeon M11B2D
TGAACAAAGGTTTCTATAATGGTGTTAATAAAAAGCTTCCCATAAGGTTCCTTGGTTTTTTCTTTTAGGTAAGGGACCCGCATCAGTTGCCCAGAAAAACCCGGGGTTATACTGCCGTAGAACACACCAATGAGATAGACTTTTAAACTATAGAAAAATCCAACTGTGATGGTTTGTTCTTTTAGGATGATTTGCCACGTCATGTTCCTAATAAGAAGAAGCGGGATGGTCAGCAGCAGGGAATAGACAAGAAACATGGGATTGATTGAAAGAAACGCAGAGATGATTTTTTCTATATCAAGAGAATAGATAATATAAGCAAGTATGAAAAGTCCTATGAAGGGAAGAACGAGTTTAATTTTCCGTAGGATAGTTTGAGCCATGTTAAAGGGATGAAACACAATGCTTCTTTTATGGTTTATTCAAGGTCGACAGACAGACAATATGAAACATCATTGATAAAAAAGAAAAAAATGAGGTGGTATCACTGTTCTTTTTACCTATCAGGCAAAACACGTAAGATATAGGGACCAAGAACAAACCCCTTCCCGTTCCACTCCGCCGCGTACTTAACGCGCACCTGAATAGAAATTTTTCCCAGTCCAAGGAGAGGTAGTTCTGGTTGGATGGTTGTGGTGTTGCCCATGGCAAGGGATTCCAGGGAACCAACAGATGATAGATTGATAAAGCCAAGTAACCCTCCACGGATGGAGATGTTCCAGGGTATATTCCTGACAGGTCCCTCCCCTTCGTTAAAAATGGAGGCTTGGATACGATTTCTGCCACCTTTGACATCACTGACACGAAGCTGTGGTTTTATTCCTGATGCGTTGACAAAAGCCACTGCAGGATCCCCAAACAGATTCGTCTCATAGTAAACCCAGCGTATGCAAGAGCGTTGGATGAGGAAGAGGTTGTCTTCCTTTGAATCATGGTTTGCCCGTCCAATTTCCTTAATGTTTTCCCCAAACACCGCGTCCCAGAACTGCCGATGGAACCGCTGTGAATCCCCATCTGTGCTATACGACCAGAACCATCCATAACGGGCGTTCCAGATACCAGCAAACGCACCATGGGTGTTTTTCACCGTGAAATATTCTGCGATGCAGTCGCCATTGTCAAACCCCCCTGACATGCATCCCTGTGAGTACACAAAACAAAAATTGTTTTCGTTTATAAATGCGCTGACGTCACTAATATACATTTTCATATTATAATCATAAGAGGCATGACCTAGGTGATTGATGATATGGACGCCATTGTTGATAAGAGAAATGATTGCTGATTTTGGCCAGTAATATCCTGGTGCATCATATAATTTGTTTATGACGTATTGGTCTGCAGGGATTCCAACCGTGGTGTATCCATCATCTGATGAGCTATTGACCATTTGATCAAGATAGGTGCCAGCATAGCTTGCGATTCCATAATCACCAAGATATTCACCAGCTAATGTAACGTCTCCGAGATAGGTTTCAGTAGGAATAAGAGAGAGATATTCAACTGTTTTTTGGACAAAGTTGTTCACATCATCAATAGTATCAACACAGGCACGACCGACATAGACATCTGCGATGAGATCCACATCGCCACCATCCTCTCCATCGGTGGGTTCCCCCCATTTATCATTTCCATTATAGTTATATGGTCCATCGAGACAGGCGTAGTAGAGATCAGATGGCATGGTGGTCTCGTAATACGTGACGTTTTCATCCATGCCTTCGACCCAGAGCATTTTTGCTGGTATTACCTCTGCATCGCCCCCTAACAGGACATATCGGATGCCCAGGGTCATGTACGCTGTTTGGAGATACTCTCTGATATCCTCAGGGGTACTTCCACCAACATCAGATAACGTTTTAATGATAGTCCTGGTTCCAGTTTCGTTGTGTTTTGCAGCAAGGGGTAAAAAACCATCGTGTAAATCGTCTGTAGTTAATATAAGTAAATCATATTGATCTTCGAGTAATGTGTTAGGCGAAAGGGATTCATAGGTACTTACTATTGTAGGATTCTGGATTTTCGTATGAAGCTCATCAAGGTCCTGGGGTAAACAACGGTAGAGTGACTGCTGTTGTGTCTCCTCTTTCAAGCAGACAGCCACGTTCATGGCAGAGTAATAATAGACATCTCCCGTGTTTGGGATGTATTGTACGGGATGTAACATTAAAACCAGAATAGAATACCCTCTGAAACTGTAGGTTCCAACCTCAGTATATAAATGACGTGGGTAGGAAACGTGAGAGGAATAGATAACAGGATCGGGGACTGGTATTGTTTCAGTGTTCTCATTAGCAGCTTGGGTTAAAGGCAGTGATTTCCCACAGGGAACGATGTGAAATCCTGAACCTAAGAAATGTTTTTCACCAGAGATGGTAATTGACTGGACCGTGCTGTTTGGTGGGAGCAGAAGGTATGCTCCTTTTGTTGGTAGAAACGGCTCACCTGGTTGTCCTGAGCATGGTGCGTCTTGAAGCAGTATTTGATCGTAATGATTATCTTTAATCGGTATTCTTGAAACGCTGGGAGTCGGAAACAAATAGGTCATTGAAACGATGTCGGTATGTTGTTCATCGGAAGCAAGGACAGGTATGGAAACCGATGCTATAAGGAATAAAACTGTAATGAAAACTACTGTACACTTGCCTCCTTCAATACTTTGTTTTTTGTTCATACTACCCCTATCTATAGTCTCTTATCATCTTCGAATATTATAAAGTTATCCCTTTTGTTGTTTTCCGCATAACTTGTTAAGGAGTATCT
>MUGE01000247.1:0-2748 GCA_002900545.1 Thermoplasmata archaeon M11B2D
GGTTTTTGCTGACGAAAAAAACCATTAACACAGGGAAGTTACATCTCATCGGTATTAAAGGAGAGTTCCGAAATAAAAACATCGGGTCGTTGTTGAACTATCAAGTGTTAGTCGAGATGAAGAACCGCGGGTATGTCGGCGCTGAGGTTGGATGGATCGATGAACAGAATACGACTGCTCATACTACGATTGCACTGACCGGAGCACGGTTGTCTAAGAAACACCGGGTGTTTGAGAAGGATCTTGCGGAGAACGTCGCACCAAAAGATGGCAGGAGGGGAAAACCCATTGACTAAACAACCAGTGCAGAAACAAAAACAACCAACCCAGCATCCCTTGTTTGGAATATCGACACGACACTGGATTGCTCTTGTGAAACAAAACAAGGGGATTGACCAGCGGTTTTTGCATCGAGCATTGTTTATCACCTTGACGTCGCTTTGTACCGCACCAGTGCGAATGGTTTTTAAAATCAAGTACGATAAAAAAATCAACCGTCAAAACCTTTCGCATCCACCTATTTTCATTATCGGTCATTGGCGCAGTGGGACGACTTATCTGCATGAGCTGGTAAGCAGGGACCCGCAGTTCTGCACCACCTCCCTATGGGATACTCTGCTTCCAGAGGGAGGGTTGCTGCTCCAGCCGCTCAAGAGGTTTCTTGCATTGTTTCTGCCCTCAGAACGACCTATGGATGCGATACGGGTTGACATCGATGGACCCTATGAGGATGAGGCAGGTCTTGCAGTGCTGTTGCCCTGGTCGTTTTTCCATTGCCTGCATTTTCCCCGTAACGCAGATGAGCAGTATTCGAAATCCGTTCATTTCCAAGGTCTTTCATCGAAGCAGAAAAACCAGTGGAAAGAGGCGTATGTGACGTTTATCAAGATGGTCGTGTTTTCCAGCAAGGGAAAACAGTTTCTTTCGAAAAATCCTGCGAACACCGCGCGTATCAGCACCTTACTTGAGGTGTTTCCCGACGCAAGATTCATCCATATCTACCGAAGCCCATACTTGGTGTATCTATCGACACGGAAAATGCGGCTGCGGGTGCTTGACAAACTCGCGTTGCAGGAGGCATCAGAAGAGACGATAGAAACACAGGTGATTCAAAACTACATCCGTCTGATGAATAGTTTTTTTGAGCAGCAGCCACTAATCCCAAAGGACCGATTTGTTGAGGTATGCTATGAGGATCTCACAAGAGATCCCATCGGGCAGGTAACACGTATTTATGAAACCTTGAAGCTGCCTGGTCTTGACAACGCATTGCCAGAGATGAAGAAGTATCTGTCCGAGCAGAAAGAGTACAAGACTAACGTCTATGCGATGGATGAGAAGATTGTTGAACAGGTGGACCGGCATTGGAAGTTTACTGTGGACCGTTGGAGGTACCCCCCACCGATGTGACCAGTATGCCGATACCTTCACAGTCAACCTTCGATCATATGCAAAAAAACACAGAAAAGCGAGTCATTCGGGTTGCAATTCTTGCAGAGGAACCTTTGGAGTGGGGGTCTGGAAAGCATTTCTTTCCTATGATCCTGCAGGGGTATACCTGGACGAGAGGGGAGAAAACCTATGTCATGGAGACACGCTATATCTTTGATAAAGACATCCTAGAAGATCGCTTAACCAGGGATGAGTTTGACGTCTTACTCGTCCCAGGAGGTGGTGTGGGCGATGGGCTTGCCATGATGAAAGGATTTCGTATGTCACGAACAGTCAGAAAATGGAAAAACAACATCCAAGCCTTCATACGGGATGGTGGCGGGTACATCGGGATCTGCGGAGGGACTGCGCTTGCCACCACACTACAGACCGCGGAGAAAAAACCACGGACGTTTCTGGAACGGCAGTACCATAACAGCACGCTTGGGATCACCTGCATGGCGTCGTATTATCCTTCGCTTGCGTTTCCTCTTTTGTATCCATTTCAAAAAAATCATCCGGAGAAAATTGGTGCGATCGCATATGTGTTTTCGTTTGCACCAGGAGAGACTACGGATGGTGTCCGACTTCATTCAGGGGGAGTGCCAATCGATATGCAGATCTGCAGGGACCATCCAATCTTTTCGGATTTCCTGCAGGACACTCTGCGGATCCGATGGTGGGGTGGACCTGCCCTGATGATACCTGAGAAACCAGACCGTGAGGTCCGGATCCTTGCGCGGTATCCCCCACAGGATTTCTCAGAAAACAAGGACCTTCAAATCCATGCATGGAGATATGTCGGTGGGATCCAAGGTCTGATGGGCGCGTTCTTCAACGCCGCAAGATATATCAAAAAGAACAAGGAGTCCTTGAGAAATATTTTTTTATACACGTTTTATCTGGCGGGGAATTGGGAGATAACCAAGAAGCTTATCAAGTTAGACTATGCGAATAAACCCTGTATCACGACAGAGATATATCCCAATGCGAACAAAGCTAGGATCGTATTGTGCACGGTGCATCCGGAGTATCTGGTATGGTGGCATGGTCATATCCAGGAAATGGAAAACAAGCCACGTACGTGCCTGGGGGACGGGTTGTACCAATGGAAGGAGATCGCACCATTAAGCGTGGATGCATCTGTTGAGTTGACGTATACCTGGTGGGTGGCGCGACGGTTTGTTGCCTGGGCTGCTAAAGTACCTGATGATCACCTCCCACCTATCGATAAGGAAGAACACCGAAGAGAGACATCCGTTCTGTCGCATAATGTTTTTTGGGATGGGAGTCTGCGTAATCAGATGGAAAACATAT
>MUGE01000248.1:0-2739 GCA_002900545.1 Thermoplasmata archaeon M11B2D
GAATACGGCATACTCCTCTGATGAAATATGCCTAGGATATTTCCTTTTAATCTCATCAAGGATGTCTGCACGCGATTTGAGCATGTCGCAGGATTCAAAGAGATCACAGAACGAGCAATTCTGTAGATGTTTGCTTAGAGCACAGGGTCGAACAGGACACCCGGTATCCAAATGATCTCCAGTCTCATCACAACCCACACAGATGATGCGTTCTTCAGGGACATCAAAACCAAAAAAAGTGTTCCATCC
Organism: Thermoplasmata archaeon M11B2D; assembly: GCA_002900545.1. Lineage (GTDB taxonomy): Archaea > Thermoplasmatota > E2 > DHVEG-1 > DHVEG-1 > SM1-50. The sequence goes on from MUGE01000248.1 coordinate 250, forward strand.
CTTTCGTATGGCTGTTCTATCGATGAGTTTGTCTTTATTTTTCACAAAAGCAGGGCAGATATCACATCTGTACCCACAGAACGCAACCTGTTTTTTACTCATCTTCCCATCGATACATTTTTTTCTTTGTTTTTAATGTTTCTGTATCGCAGGAAAAACACAGTCCATTATGACAGCATACGACGCTTCCACAGGTTGGACAGCGCCATTTCTTCTCCTGTATCCTTAGGAATGTTTCCATACCGTTTTCCTTGATATCCCTAAGGTTTTCAAGAAAGCTCATCCGGAAAAACGTCCGATATCTCAAATCGATTTGTTTAAGGTTCTCACAAGGGTATTCTGGACATTCATAACAGAAGTGAACAGCCCTATTTTGAAGTCGCTTGCATCTTTTTTTAAGAAACGCGCATTGTTTGTCTCGTGGTCGACATCCTTTGCAGTATGGTATACGTATGCCCATATCTTTCAATTGATGGTTCAAAGCAAGGTACGCACTACATACGTTACAGTTCATCCCGCAGGGTGCGATAAGTTCGCAAGTAAAGTGTTTTTTCATTTGTAACACCGCGAAATATAAAGGTCTGGCAAGGTACTCTATAATAGATAGAAACGATTATTAAATACTATCTCCTGAGAAAAAGACAAGTAGTATCGTTTTCATCAGCAAACATTCGTACGTATCATCAGACCATCCAACATAAAAAAAATAAATCCTTGTTTTCATATCCCTAACAATGGGACAGGCGCATGAGTCTTGAAGAAGCCTTATTGTTTTCCACTAGAAATGAATGGCGCACATGGCTTAAGAAGAACCATGCAACCATCAAAGAAGTCTGGCTTCTCCATTATAAGAAACATTCTGGCAAACACTACTTGAACCATATCGATGCTGTCCAAGAAGCCCTCTGTTTCGGTTGGATTGATAGTAAACTGAAAAAAATCGATGACGATAGATTCATCCTGAAATACTCGCCAAGGAAAGCAAAAAGCGTCTGGTCGAAAATAAACAAACAAAACGCTGAAGCGATGATTGCCTCTGGAAAAATGACCGAAGCAGGGTTGGAAAAAATCAAAGCAGCAAAAAGACAGGGGTTATGGGATGTTGCGTATACAAACAAGGTCAAGGAGCGAATCCCCTCAGATCTGAAACAAGCACTTCTAGCAGATCGCACAGCATGGGATAATTTTCAACGCTTCGCAAATAGCTACAGAAACATGTACTGTGGATGGGTGAAAACTGCGAAAACAAGGGAAACACGAGCAAAAAGAATCACCGAGGTTGTACACCGTTCACGACAGAATAAGAAACCAGGGATTCCTTAACGATGTACACACAAAATGAAAAAAAAAGAGGGGAGGTTTAGCCAACTATCGGTACCGGTGATATCCATTCAGGGCTGAACACAACCAAGGTTGGATCTCCATAGATACATTGGAGGGTGGTGATCCGTCTTGTAGAAGAGCCATATATCGAAACAGGGTCAAGAGTGGTAAAGTCACGATAATGGAGCCAGACCTCTTTCGAATAGGCTTGACCGACCGTTTCACCATGTACCATCGTGCTTTCGAAGAACCTGTCATCCATCAAATCAGCCTCAGGGCAGAGCCCAGATCCCGCGTTTCCATACCAGAGTACCGCTCCATGGTCAAGATACACCATCGGGCCATACCCATCGGCTGTTGAGCAAGATTGATAGAAGACAGCGCAGCTTTTCAGATTCCCAAGCAATCGATCGACATGGTCATATTGGATGATATCGTATAGGGATGGAGGCTCTGGGTTATACCAGCTTTTTCCATTGTTTCTCACGATTCGCCAATTGTCAAACCCGCTGTAGCCACGCCAGGCATCCCACCAAATCTGTTCAGGATAGTTACAATGCTCAGTCTGGTAATACTGTGCAGAGATACCACTACCTCCGGTGCCATGACCAGTATAGTAGAACGCGCTGACACCGTTATTCATCGCCTGGAGATGTGCATCCCAGAGGCAATGTCCTTCGAAGGTTCTGAAATGCGAGCTGAAACACTGTTTCACCGTACGACTTGAATAGGTTATTTCGGTTTGTCCATTGTTGTATGTCCAAGAATCACCATCTGGGAAATTCATCAATTGAGATGTCGTGGTATTTCGGTTGGGGTTTGCAAAAATAAGTGCTGGGTAAAGCACGCTACGAACGATGATAGCGGAGGAATACGCAGGGGTGTCACCAGGTATATGACCGGCATAAGAGTTGTTTCCAATCATGACCGAATGTAATGGCAGATAGATATCGGTTCTCGGTGCAACGAAACAGTATGCCTCCTGTCCCTCAAGATCAAGATTATAACTCGCAATCCATTGTTTGGTTTCATTGTGCATCTCGGCACGCCAGTATCGGTCAGCATCCATCCCCAGCGGAGGAAGCACCGAGGGGTCCTTTGATCGTAAGAACTGAAGCATGGCGGTCAGTAATCGAATGGGGTTTTGATCGACAGGTTCCCTTGCAT
>MUGE01000249.1:0-2735 GCA_002900545.1 Thermoplasmata archaeon M11B2D
GGAACATTGTTTACAATAAGCTTCGCAAAGAAGAAAACTATTGAATAATTACTTTTTTTCAATTACTGATAACCTCCAAAAAAACGATTGTTTAATAAACGAAAAAATATGAAATTTTTATGGGATATCTTTAAGAAACCGATATGAAAACAAGCATATCTTTCAGGTCATTTATGTTTTTTTTATCAACAGTTCCATAAAGAACGGCATTAATTGATAAAAAGAAACGAATAGTCACAGTGTCCTGCTAATCTCCTTTTGACGTTCTTCATGGGTAATCCAAGTCTTCCTTTCCGTTTCTTTTCCCGTCCAATTAAGATTAATCGCGGATTGATTTTCTTTGCAGCTTTTTGGACTTCTTTTTCAAATACACCAGTTACAAGGTTGACCTGAACGCCTTTCTGGCGCATGAATTCAACAAATTCCTGTCCTTTTTGCATGAGTTCTTCTTTTGTCTTCTTTCCAGATCGGTTCCCTGACGAATCAACGATTACGGGGTCTTCAAGGTCAACGACATACATCATGTGAAGCTTTTTTGCGAGCAGTTCAGAGACTTGTTTGCCAAAGATGTGTATTTTTTGATTTGGTGCCAGATTCGAGCATACGGCAAGGATGGTATCAGTGTCAACGCCTGATTCAATCCAGACGGGGATTGATATCTCATCAAGCAGTCGATAATCAATAAAGCATGCCTTCCCATATCCCATCACGATTAAATCATACTTACTTGTTTCTATTTCGTTTTTAATGACCTCGCTAAACTCCCCTTCGACACATTTTGTCTGCAGTGGTATCTCTCGTTTCTTGAAGAAACCTTTGGCATCTTCAAAAACAATCTGCTCTGCCTGTGCAAGATGTTCAGAGCGTATATCGTGCTCTGTCTCCTCTCGTTCATACAATGAGAGGTGAGCATCGGAGAGCCTGTCGAAATCGTCTAATATTCTTTTCTCTGTCACATACACTGAAGTCACGGTGCCTTGAAACGCTTTTGCGAGGAACGCGCTGATTTGGAACACCGCAGGCGGATAAAACTCAGAGGAGATGGGAACTAAAATAGAACGAAACACTGTTTTATATCCATGTTCATCAGTATGCGTATCCGTCATAACCCCAACACTCCTTTCCAATAAAAAACAGCGATAAGAAAAATCATAATGATACAGACGATGTTTGAAAAAATACCTGCGCGAAGCAAATCCCTGGTTGAGAAATACCCGGAGGAATACGTAATGGTATTCCCTGGTGTTGAGATGACAAGCATAAAAGCTAATCCTCCGCTCAGTGCGATAAGTAAGGCAGCCAACAGCGGACTTATTCCTGGTACTTGTGTCGCAACGCCAAGACCGATGGGAAGAAGAATCGCAACAGCAGCAACGTTGGACATGAACTCTGTAAGCAGAATCGACAGTACGATCAAACCGATGATGACCAGGTAGGTATGATTCCCTGCAACGTCGAAGATCGAATGCGCAATCCATGTTCCTGCACCTGTTTTTTGAAGACCAAATCCCATGGTGATCGCTCCTCCATATAGCAAGATGATACCCCAGGGAACTCGTTTCTCAACATCCTTCCAAGTGATAGCCCCTGAAAAAAACAATAAAACACTTCCGAGTAACGCAACAATCGCAAGTCCAAAATATTGGGATGAGGAAAAAAAGATCCACAACAGAACAGTCAGTATAACTATCCCGATGACCATCCCTTCGGATCTGCCAAGTTTTCCTTCTATGCTGACTTGATGGAGTATCTCTTGTTTTGCTCGGTCAGTGTCCTTTAATTCTATGGGAAACGAGAGGTGGAGGATTGTCCATACAACGGGAAAAGTGAGAAACACCACAGGCATCGCATACACCATCCAGTCGAAAAACGTCACGGTAATAGGAGGGTTCATGTTGGACAGGATCGTCACGGTGAGAGGATTTCGCGCTCCACCGACCAATGTGCCAAGACTACCAATTGAACAGCCATACGCAACCGAAAGCATGGTCACTTTTCCAAAATTACTCTCCCGTGGAGTCACTTTCATCGCAATAAGGATTGATGAGACAATTGGCAGGAACAAGACCGCGACACCATGCTCAGGGATAATAAAGGTCAGAAATACACAGGAGGTCATGGTACCAAAACTAAGCATCCTTGGTTTTTTGGCAAAATAGGTCAGCAATCGTAACGCGATACGTCGGTGTAATCCATATTTCTCAACAGCTCCTGCAATAATGAACGCCCCTATCAGGAAGAATATCGCTTGATTGCCAAATGATGCAAAGACGTCCGCTGCCTGCATCGTTCCCATAATAGGTTGCATAATGATAACAAGAAGTCCTGTCGCGGCTAAAGGGATTGGTTCTGTAATCCATAGTATCGCCCCCATAATCATGATACCTATCATGATTTGCCCGCTGTGTGAGAGTCCCTGGGGGGTCGGAAGGAAAAACAAAACGATAACAATGGAAAATGCAAAAAGTGAAATGAGTAATTTCCGCAACCACGTTGGTCTTTTCTTCTGCAATGGTTTATTACTTGTTTCACTCACTTGATACTCTCCAATTTTTTTATTATCTTATCGTAGACCATTCTTTTTTTATGCCTCACTCCTTAAGATGAAAATAAAAAACTAGTATAAATATCCTATCAATCTGCGCACTATCGATGTCCTACTCGATTAAAATTGTTTCTAATAAAATCAGCTGAAAAAAACCTTGTTCACTATGAAATCAACAAAAAGGACAGAC